>CAWESJ010000001.1:0-5252 GCA_963811015.1 uncultured Alphaproteobacteria bacterium
AGGCGCGCCCCCATATCTTAAGCCGGCTCATCTCGATGAACGCTCGCGGGCTCGAGGGCGAAACCGTTCGCTCGGGGCTCCTTGGCGCCAACGGCCGCGCATCTCGTCGAGAGACCGAAGCAGCTTGAATTACACTTTTAATTAGACTGGCGAACACATGAATCTTCGTAATATCGCTATTATCGCCCACGTCGATCACGGCAAGACGACGCTGGTCGATCGCCTGCTCCAGCAATCGGGCGCTTTTCGCGAGAATCAGCGCGTCGCCGAACGGGTCATGGACTCGAATGATCTCGAAAAAGAGCGCGGGATCACGATCATGGCCAAGGCGACCTCGATCGCCTGGAAGGACACGCGCGTCAATATCGTCGACACGCCCGGCCACGCCGATTTCGGTGGCGAAGTGGAGCGCATCCTTTCGATGGTCGATGGCGCGATCGTTCTCGTCGACGCGTCGGAAGGGCCGATGCCGCAGACCAAATTCGTGGTCGGAAAGGCGCTGAAGATCGGGCTTCGGCCGATCGTCGCGGTCAACAAGGTCGATAAGCCCGACGCCCGCGTGACCGAGGTCGTCAATGAGGTGTTCGATCTTTTCGCGGCCCTGGACGCGAGCGATGAACAGCTCGATTTCCCGATCCTTTACGGCTCGGCGAAGCAGGGCTGGATGGCCATGAGCCCGGACGGCCCGCAGGAGGGCATGGCGCCCTTGTTCGACCTTGTTCTCAAGCATGTGCCGGCGCCGCGAATCGAGGACGGGCGGCTTCCGCATGCTCGGCACATTGCTCGAAGCCAATCCCTATCTTGGCCGGCTGGTCACGGGACGGGTGTTCGCGGGCTCGGTGAAGCCCAACCAAAACGTCAAGGTCCTCGACCGCACCGGCAAAGTGGTCGAACAGGGGCGGGTGTCCAAGATCCTGGCCTTTCGCGGCATCGAGCGCGCGCCGATCGAGGAGGCCGAGGCCGGCGATATTGTCGCCATAGCCGGGCTGGAGAAATTCAACGTCGCCGACACGCTGTGCGCCACTGAAGTCGTCGAGCCCCTGCAGGCGCAGCCGATCGACCCGCCGACCCTCTCCATGACTTTTCTCGTCAATGATTCACCGCTTGCCGGAACCGAGGGCGACAAGGTGACGAGCCGGGTGATCCGCGATCGGCTCTACAAGGAAGCCGAAGGAAACGTCGCCTTGAAGGTCGAGGATTCGCCTGGATCTGACTTCTATATCGTCTCCGGCCGCGGCGAATTGCAGCTCGCGATCCTGATCGAAACCATGCGGCGGGAGGGTTTCGAGCTTGGCGTGTCGCGGCCGAAGGTCGTTTTCCAGAAATCCGAGGACGGCAAGCAGCTGCTGGAGCCGGTCGAGGAAGTAGTGATCGACGTGGACGAGGAGCATTCCGGCGTCGTCGTGCAGAAAATGGCCGAACGCAAGGCCGAAATGATCGAGATGCGTCCCTCCGGCGGCAATCGCCTGCGGCTTGTGTTCCACGCCCCGACGCGCGGCCTCATCGGCTATCAGGGCGAGCTTTTGACCGACACGCGCGGCACCGCGATCATGAACCGGCTGTTCCATGAATATGCGCCCTGGAAGGGCGAGATCGCCGGCCGGCGCAATGGCGTGCTGATCTCCAACGACAATGGCGAATCGGTCGCCTACGCCATGTGGAAGCTCGAAGATCGCGGCCCGATGATGATCGAGCCCGGCTGGAAGGTCTATCGCGGCATGATCGTCGGCGAGCACACGCGCGAAAACGACCTTGAGATCAATGTCTTGAAGGGCAAGCAGCTGACCAATATCCGCGCCGCCGGCAAGGACGAGGCGGTGCGGCTGACCCCGCCGATCAAGATGACGCTGGAGCGCGCGCTCGCCTATATCGAGGATGACGAGCTCGTCGAGGTCACGCCGAAGTCGATCCGGCTGCGCAAGACCTATCTCGATCCCAATGAGCGCAAGCGCGCCTTCCGCGCGAAGGAAAGCGCCTAAGGATCGGGCTTGCCGGCGGGCGTCGGATCGCCGCCGGCCGCGCCCCGCCTCTCGCGCCATGCCGGCGCGAGGCGCCGGGTCAGCTCGCCTCCACGGCCTTGGCCGCCGCGTCGAGAATATTTGCGATTTCCGCCTGCTGCGCGGCGTCGAGGGGGCCGCGCGAGAGCCGCAGCCTCAAGGCGGTCCGGAGATTTTCCATCGCGCGGATGATCTGCGGAGCCGGTCCGCCGCCATGGCGGGCGTTGACGTCGGCCATGCGGCTGAAGATCGCATCCACCGTCGCCTGATTTTGCCGCAACAGCTGCTCGCCCTCGGGCGTGATCGCGTAAAGCTTGCGCGGGCCTTCGGTCTCGCGCACCCGGATCGCGCCCATTTCCTCCAATAAGGTCAGGGTCGGGTAGATGACGCCGGGGCTTGGCGCATAGGCGCCGCCGAGGCGCTCCTCGATCGCCTTGATGATTTCATAGCCATGCGAGGGCTTCTCCGAAATCAGCTTCAGGACGACGAAGCGAAGGTCGCCCTGATCGAACATGCGCTTGCCGCCGCCGGGCTGGCCGTGACGGCGGAAAAACCCGTGGCGGCCGAAGCCTTCGAAGCGGGACGGGCCTTCGCCATGGGCGAAAGCGTGAAAATGGGGGTGAAATCTCATGAGCTTGGTCCTTTGGCTTTCCCCAAGAGGGTTTTAATCAGACACAATTTAGATATATCGAAATAATGTCTTTGCAAGGGCTCATTCGATTTTGAAGCGAGTCAAGCCGGCGCCTCGCTCCAGATCGCTTTCGCGGCCAAGAAAACGGCGAACCGTGGCTTTCGTGCAATATCGCCCCGCCCGCTTCTCGGCTAAAGTCAGGCCTCCTCGGTTCCTGCACGAAGATTGTCCCATGCCAAACGTGAACCGCCGCACAGTCATCGCCGGCGCCTCCGCCTCGGCCGCCTTGGGCCTTGCCGGCTGCGTCAGCACGGCGCCAGGCCCTTCGTTGCAGGCGGGCATTCCCGCCGCGCCTTACGCGCCGCCGGCGACCCAAGCGCCGCCGCCTTCGTCGGCCGTCGAGACGACTCCGCTCGCTCCGCCGCAATCGGCCGACGCCGAGCTCGCGGCCGATGTCGCCGGAGACGTCAAGGCTGGCGGCGGAACCTATGGGGCGGTCTCAGGCGAGCCTTTCCCGGTTCCGGCCATCAAACTCTCTCAGATCAATCGCGCTTTTCTGCGCGCCAATGTGGCCTATGCGACCAATGAGCCGCCGGGCACGATCGTGGTCGATCCGGCGCATCACTATCTCTATCACGTCGAGCAAGGCGGCCGGGCGACCCGCTATGGCGTCGGCGTCGGCAAGGAAGGATTCGTCTGGTCGGGCGAGGCGACGATCAAGAGCAAGCAGGAATGGCCGGACTGGTATCCGCCGAAGGAAATGATTGCGCGCAGGCCCGATCTCAAGAGTTCGATGAGCGCGCTGCAGAGCGGCGAAGGCATGCATGGCGGCCCAAGAAATCCGCTCGGCGCCCGCGCCATGTATCTTTGGCAGGGCAATAAGGACACGCTGTTTCGCATTCACGGCACGATCGAGCCAGGGACCATCGGCCAAAGCGTGTCGTCCGGCTGCATCCGCATGATCAACCAGGACGTCATCGATCTTTATAGCAAGACGCCGGTCGGGACGCGGGTCGTGGTGCTTGGCTCGTCGCGGCCCAAGGTGGCGCATAGCTGACGCGCGGGGATTTTTCCCGCCGCTCTATCTCTGGCACGCGCCGCAAAAAAATGTCGCGCGGCCCGCCTGCACGATCCGCCTGACCGTACCGCCGCAGCCGGGCCTTTGGCAGCCGCGGCCCTCGCGGTCGTAGACGCGGAAACTATGCTGGAAATAGCCGAGCGCGCCATCGGTCTGGCGGTGGTCGCGGAGCGACGAGCCGCCGGCGGCGACCGCTTCCTCCAGCACCTCGCGAATAACCTGCGCGAGGACATGGGCGCGTTGCGTTGGGCCGCCGTCCTTGCGCGCCATGCCGCCGGCAACCCGGCGGGGCGAAAGCCCGGCGCGGTGCAGCGCCTCGCAGACATAAATATTTCCCAGGCCCGCGATCAGGCTCTGATCGAGCATCGCGGCCTTGAGCGAGGTCGATTTTCCCGCGAAACGGGCGGCGAGCGCCGCGCCGTCGAGCTCATTGCCGAGCGGCTCTATGCCTACGTCCCGGAACAGGGGATGGGTCGAAAGCTCCGCGCGGGCGATCAGCAGCATGAAGCCGAACCGGCGCGGGTCATTGTAGATGATGCGCGCGCCGGTCGAGAGGTCGAAGGCGACATGGTCATGCGCGGCGTTTTTCGCCCCTGCCTGGCCATTGCTTTCGGGGCGATCGCGGCGCCCCGGCGGGTCGATCCGAAACGATCCCGACATGCCAAGATGCATCACCAGGATCTCGGCGTCGTCGAGATCGGCGAGCAAATATTTGGCGCGCCGTCCGAGCGCCTCGATCCGCCTCCCGGTGAGGCGGCGCGAAAAATCCTCCGGAAAGGGAAAGCGCAGGTCGGGCCGGCGCTGGTCGACGCCGATGAGCCGCGCGCCCACCATCGCCGGTTCAAGGCCGCGGCGGACCGTTTCGACTTCGGGCAGTTCCGGCACCTATGGCGGTCCTTGCGTCTTCCCTCGCGCGCGCGAGCCGCTGCGATCGAACGGGAAGGGCGCGGATTTCAAAGGCCTGTACAATGCGCTCATTGAAAAAGCCGATCAACTTGTTCGCGACGGGGTTTGCGTCTTATTTCCAGCGGTTGATTTCAGCCTATCTCGATCGAAGCGTCGAAAACCCGCGCCGGACGCGCGCCGGTCCTTGTGGACAACTTGCGCGCCGCCGCCCCCGGCCGGCAGAATCATGCTAGATTTTTGAAAATTGCGTGACCTTGCGTATCGGGCGCCGCCTGCGTGACAAAGCGCCGGAGTAGATCGGTTTTGACCGAGTTTTGGTCAGGCGAATCCAGCCGATCGAAAACCGCTCCAGCGGCGTGAAAAGCCTTCGTCATCTGGCCGCCGCGAAGAGCGAATAGCGTGCAAGTCGGGTCCCGCGCCGCCGCCGGACGAAGCCAAGACGCGGCCGAGCTCAGTTCCCGCCGGGAGGCTTGACGGACAAGCAGAGTCGTAAAGGAACAGGTCCCGGTTCTCAATCCTGAGGAATGTCGCCGCGCAAACTGGCGCATACGCAACAGGCGGAAGTTGTTTCGCCTTTCTTCAAGGTTCGATCCGCGCATGAGCACTTTTGGCAAGATTGGGTCCTTTATCAGGAAAACTG
>CAWESJ010000002.1:0-4090 GCA_963811015.1 uncultured Alphaproteobacteria bacterium
ACTCGCCAACGCTCTCGGCGTCCCCGTAGGCAGCCTAATATCGGCGGCCCCCCGCCGGGGTACTTTCGTCCTGAGAAACGCGAGCAAAAAAGTCATCTCCTCCGCCGACGGCCAATTCACAACGCGACCTCTGTTTCCGCATGATTGCAAAAGGCTCGTGGAATTCTATGAGTTGAATGTCGCTCCTGGACATATAGAGCATTGTGAGGCCCACCCGCCCGGCACGCTGGAAAGCCTTGTAATTGTTCGCGGAAGCGTCGAGATCGGCGCAGGTCGAGAGCCTCTTCAAAGGCTCGGCGAGGGCGACGCAATCGTGTTCGAAGCTGATGTGCCGCACACCTACCGCAATCTAGGCAAGAATGAGGCGCTTCTCTATCTCGTCATATCCTATGTGAACGTGACTGACGCCTGATCATTTAACTCGCGCAAAAATTGCGCGAACCGGGGCTCGTCCAGTCATTCCGACAAGCGCCAAATTACGCGCCCGGAATTATGCGCCGCCACGTCCTAACTGCCGCTCTCGGCACCAAAGCCGACATCATCGCTGGCACCAAACGTGGTCGTGACTGTCGCCATTTTACAACATCCCTCCGAAACTCGCGCGACCCGCGCCTTTTCCATTTGATATTCCCTACTAAATCACTGGATATTTAAATCCTAGCTAATCGGTCGGGTGTCTGACTGGCTAGTTCCACTCGAACCATGCATCGGGCCCACTGGCGGACGCCGCCACACTTCGGATCATAGCCATGAAAAAAAGAAAACCTTCCCGGCTGCAACGGCGGGTCGGACTGCCGCTCTACCTCGGCATCACAATCTCGACTGCCGCTTTCGCCCAAGACGCCGCCCCCCCGGCCGAGGGCCACGTCGAAGACGTGGTGGTTAGCGCAGGACCGGAGGATGCGAACTCCAACCCGACCAGCGTTCAGTCCGTTTCGCAAAAGCAGGCAACAGCCTTTCAGAACAAGCCAACTTCCGCGACCGTCATAACTGAGGAGCAGATTCAATCTCTCAACATTACAAGCCTTGTACAAGCGCAAAAACTGGAACCCAGCCTACAATTAAGATACAGCAACGTTCGAAACTTAACGTTCAACATTCGCGGCTTCGGTGCAGCGTCTTCCAGCGCCACAGACGGCATTTTTGGCGGCGTCCCAATTTATGTTGACGGCGTCTATCAGCCTCGCCCTGGCCAAGCCGTATTCGACATCCCTGACCTTATCGGCGTTGAAGTTCTTAAAGGTCCGCAAGGGACGTCAGGTGGCCAGGACAGCACCGGCGGCATCGTGAATATGTCGACCGCTTTGCCCAGCTTCGTCGCTGGCGAAACCGCCGAAGTGTCCTACGGCAATTACAATTTTGTGCAGCTGAAGGCCTCAGCGACCGGACCGATCGCGGATAGCGACAAAGTCGCCTTTCGGCTCTCGGCGTTCGACACGGATCGTCAAGGCTATATTTCCAACTATAATGGTCCCGGCCAAAATTTCAACGACTGGCACGACAAGGGCGCTCGGCTGCAATTCCTCTTTGTACCAGAGGAGGACCTAACAGCCCGTATAACCTTCGGCTATTCTCATGTGAACCAGGCCTGCTGCGTCAACCTGTTCGACGGAGCGGTGACGAATTATGCAAACGGCGCGCCCGTGGCGAACAATTTCTACCAGCGCATCGCGAGACTCAACTATACCGTGCCGACGAGCGGGGCCCCGCAGAATTATGTTGCATCGATCAACGGCTATCTGCAAACGGCTCAGGAAAACTACAGCGCCTCGGCGAAGGTGGACTATAAGTTCAACGGCTTTACGTTGACTTCGGTCTCGGCCTTCCAGGATTGGGAGTTTCATCCCAACAATCGCGAAAACGCTCTGATTGAGCCTCTATTGGTGACAAACTCAAATGGCCACGTGTCCCCGACGCGCTCAGTCACCGAAGACCTCAAGATCTCATCGCCAAAAGGAGAACCTGTCGAAGGGTTCATAGGGGTCTTTTATCTCTACGAGCAGCTCTATGATTATGGTCTGACCACCTATGGGTCCGACGCGGCGGCATATTATGCATCGCCGACCTTGGACCCAAAAGTCGCTAACGCGGCCTATAATAACCTCGGGCGTCAGACCTACGACAATCCGCTGACCAATGAGATCGCCCCCTATGCTCAGGGCGTCTGGCATGCGACCTCGCAACTCGACGTCACCGGCGGCATCCGCTATTCCTACTATGAGAAAAATAGCATCTTCCGGCAATATGTGTTCAGCCAACCCGATTACACCGGCCTCACGGCCGCGCAGATAAAACAGGTCCAAAGTACCATCAACAGCTTTGTCGGGCCGAATACACAATACACTTCAAACACGCATCAAGGCATTGTGTCGGCGCTGGGGACCGCCTCGTATAAGTTCACGCCTGACGTTCTTGGCTATGTGACGGTCTCGCAGGGCGGCAAAGCCGGCGGTCCTAATCCATCTGCCAATCTTCCCTCTGGCGTGCCGAACACAGTCAATGCCGAAATCATTCAGAACTATGAGGTGGGGTTCAAAGGCTCATTTCTCGACCAGCGGCTTTTAACTAATATCGCGGCCTTCGTCATGTATGACAAGGGCTTCATCACCCAAGCGTCGGCTATCGTCGGCGGCAATACGGTGACCTATCTCGCCAACGCGGACAGCGCGATTTCGCGCGGCGTCGAACTCGACATTCGTTACAGACCAATCGATGAACTGAACACCTATGCGTCTTTCACCTATGACGACACCTATTATGGGTCCTACAAGAACGCCGCCTGCCCCTTCGAATTGAGCTATGTTAAGGGAGCTTGCAATCTAACCGGCCAATCCCTCCCCCTCACGCCTAAGTTCGCGATGGCGACGGGTTTCGAATACAACCGCAATCTGGGGCAGGTCTTTGACTTTCTTCAAAAGCCCCTCGTCGGATACGGCGGCGCCGACTGGACCTATCAAACCAAATTCTTCTCGAACACCGACAATTCGATCTACAGCATCATACCCGCCTACGGCTTGCTGAATCTGCACGTAGGCGTTCGGTTCGAGGATGCAAGTTGGGACTTGCAGGCCTGGGCTCATAATGCGCTCAACAAGCGCTACTTTATAAACCTCTCGGCGACGGCTCTCCCAGGCGGAGCCATCGGGGGCAACGTCGGCGACCCTCTCATGGTCGGCATGACTTTAAAGGCGAAGCTCTGACCGACATTACACAACACATGCTGACATTCTGTGAAAGCACTTAAGGTCTTACGGAGGATAGAATGATGATCAGAAAGCTTGCAATCTCAGCCGTCTCCGGCCTTGCCTTGACGGGCGCCGCAGCCGCGGCCGATCTGGCGGTCGCTCCGCCTCCGCCACCGGCCTTCACTTGGACCGGCGTTTACCTCGGCGGTCAGATTGGTTACGCTTGGGGAGAAGACCGGGGAGCTCTGCGGTTGGACGGGCCGCTTGGCGCGGTTGTGGTTGCGCCAGTATATGGCGCACCAAGCTCAGTTTCGCCGGCGGGGGTCAGCGGCGGCGCCCATCTCGGATATAATTGGCAGATTCAGCAATTCGTGCTCGGCCTTGAAGGCGACGTCAACGGCTCGAGTTTGCATCAATCGGTCAATCCGGTTTCCTATGTCTATTCTACTTCGAGCACGCCGCTTCAAGGCTCGATTCGGGGCCGCGTCGGCTACGCTATTGACCGAACGCTTTTTTATGCCACCGGAGGCGCAAATTTCGGCTGGCTTCATAATCAATACACTATCTTGGGTCAAACTAACAGCTTTTCGACTACAAATACGGGCTGGATCGTCGGCGGCGGCGTAGAATATGCGATCGATAACAATTGGTCTGTCCGTGCGGAATACCGCTATTCGCATTTCCACTATTTGGAGGACGGCCCAATTATATTTCCATACGTTTACGAAAGTCATCAATTTTCGCAAAACCAGGTGCAGGTTGGCTTTAGCTATAAATTCGGCGCGCCTGCGACTGCGGTTGTCGCTAAATATTGAGCCTTGAGAAATTAGTGCTCTGTGGTCAATTAGGCTATCGAGAGAGCCGATCTAAATCGGCTCTCTTATCAAACTCGCCTTTGTGTATCA
>CAWESJ010000003.1:0-14782 GCA_963811015.1 uncultured Alphaproteobacteria bacterium
GCATTTTCTCGTGGTCGCCCGGCCGCTTCATCGCCCGCAGGACGTTCGGGCTCGCATGCTGAAACGGAATGTCGAGATAGGGCAGAATTTTGCCCTCGGCCATCAGGGCGACAGCGTCGTCGATATGGGGATAGGGATAAAGATAATGCAGCCTGATCCAGACCCCGAGCGAACCAAGCTCGCGCGCCAGATCGATGAATTTGGCGCGCACGGGGCGATCGCGCAAAAGGCTTTCGGCATATTTCAGATCGAGCCCATAGGCGCCCGTATCCTGGGCGATGACGAGAAGCTCCTTGGCTCCCGCCGCGACGAGCGTTTCGGCCTCGCGCAGAACATCGGCGGCGGGACGCGAGACGAGTTCGCCGCGAAGCTTCGGGATGATGCAGAAAGAGCAGCGATTGTCGCAGCCTTCGGAAATTTTCAGATAGGCGTAATGGCGGGGCGTGAGCTTGACCCCCTGCGCGGGCGCCGGATGGACGGGAGCGTCGCGCGGCGGCGCGGCGGCGGCATGGACCGCCTCCATGACGCCGTCGAAGTCCTGCGGCCCGGTGATCCAAAACAGGTCCGGGAATTGCGCGCGAATGGAGCCTTGCTCGGCGCCCATGCAGCCGGTGACGATGATCTTGCCGTTTTCGGCCGCCGCCGCGCCGATCGCCGCGAGCGATTCGGCCTTGGCGCTGTCGAGAAAGCCGCAGGTGTTCACGATGACGGCGTCCGCGCCGTCATGCGTCCGCGTGAGCTCGTAGCCTTCCGCCCTTAGGCGATTGAGGATCTGCTCGCTGTCGACAAGGGCCTTGGGGCAGCCGAGCGACACGAATGAAATTTTCGGGGCCGGCGCGCCTGAGTCGAGGGCCGCTGCTCCGGCTTTGGCCTGATTGCTTGTCATGGCTTTGCTTGTCATGGCGTTGCTTGGCATGAGCGCCGCCGCCTTGCAAGCTGGAGCTTCCGGCCCCCGCTTGGCTTCGACGGATCGTCTCGCCCAAGCGCCTCTTGAAAGTGAAAAACCCGGCCATGACTGGCCGGGCTTTCTTTCGTCCTGCGTGAAGCGAAGCTAAACGCTGAACTCAATATTTGGCGACGACCGGAGCCGGGGCGTAGGTGTCGAACTTGTAGCTGAAGCCGACCTGGACCCGGTTCTCGGTGAAGCGGCGCTGGATATTCGCGCCATAAGTGTCCCAGGAGAACGAGTTGACCGGATAGAAGGTGTTGCGCCCGAAATCCGCATAGCGGTATTCGGCCCGCACCGACCAATTGTTGGTGACGGCGTATTCGATGCCGCCGCCGACCGTCCAACCCACGCGGGTGGACGACGCGCTGTCGTAACCGCCAGTGACAGTGCTGTTGTAGTAAGGCACGTTGACGCTGGCGTTGACGCCGGCGAAAGCGACGCCGCCGGTGCCGTAGAGGAGGACGCGATCCCAGGCGACGCCGACGCGGCCGCGGATCGAACCCTGAATGCCCGCGGAGGTGGTGTAGTTCACGCCCGAGACATAGCCGTAGTTGTTCGAGTAGAGCGACTGGGAGTTGTTGTTATGGCTGATGCTGGAGCCGTCCACATCGCCTTCGAGGCCGACGACCCACTGGCCGAGCTGCAGGTTGTAGCCGACGTGCGCGCCGCCGATCACCCCATTGCCCTGCTCGTTGAAGCTGCCGAAATCTCCCGTAGGAATCGCCCCAGGTGATGTTGTTATTGCCCCAGGCGTAGCCGATCTGGCCGCCGAGATAGACGCCGGTCCAGGTGAAGATCGGAACCGGAGGAACATAGACCGGCGGGGGAGCCCGCGACGGCAGATCGGCCGCGACGGCTGAACCGGCAAGCGCTACGGCGCCGACCGAAGCCAACAGAAGTTTGCGTATCATTAGGCTTTCTCCTTTCAGAGGTTGGAAGCAGCTGCAAATTACCCCGTTTGAGCTTCTGTACAATTGATATCGGGGCGGATTCGGGGTGCGAGATGCGCTATTTGGACGGGTGTGGCATGAGTGCAACGAAGTCCGGCCGCGCGCCTCTGAAGGTTTCGCTTCAGTGATCGAAAATCGGCTGAAACCTCTAAACTTTTCGTGAAAAGAAGGCGGTTCAGCGCGCTTCTTGCGTTAGAGCATGTTCCGAAAAAGTTGACCGACTTTTTCGACATTAAGACATCGGATATATCCGATGTCTCATGAGAACATGCTCCAACTTATTGATCTGGAGCGCGTTCTTATCGATTGGATGATTCCATCCAATCGGAACGCGCTCTAGAGCCGAAGATCTCAGGCGAGAATTTCCTGGGCGTGAAGATCACGAGCGCCAGTTTCACCGCGCCCCAGGGCTAAGCCGCCGCAACGCCGCCGAAGCCCGCCGCACGCACGCGCTTTTCAGAGTTTGGGCGGGGCTGGGCGGAAGGAGGCCCGGCCGTTGGGCCGGGTCATTTTGTCTTTTGGACGCCGCGATCGAATGGCCGCGCTTGGCCGGTCAATATCTGGCGGCGACAGGGGCTGCGCCAAAGGCGTCGAATTTATAGCTGAAGCCCGCGCGCACCGAATTTTCCGTTTCGTGGTGTTGCACGTAGGTCAGGGGAGCCGAATTAAAGGTATTATTGGTGAAGGTCCCGAAATCGGCGTAGCGGTATTCCGCCCGCACCGACCAATTGTTGGTCAAGGCGTATTCCAGGCCGCCGCCCGCGGTCCATCCGGCGCGGGCGTTGGCGACCGAATCATAGCCGACAAGCGACGAATAGGTATTGGTGAACCCGGCGAAGGCCACCCCGGCGGTGCCGTAAAACAAAACGCGATCGACGGCGAAGCCTAACCTCGCCCGGATCGAGCCTTGCACGGGCGCTTTCGTGTCATAGGTGATGAAGCCGGCGGCGTAGGTCTTGTTGACGCCGGTTCCCTCGACGTCGCCCTCGAGGCCAAGGACGATTTGGTTCATCTGCAAATTATAGCCGACATGGGCGCCGCCGACGATTCCGTTCGGGCTAAAGTTTCGGCCATAGGAGGAGGCGTAAGGCGCGAAGACATTATAATTGTCCGTCCCCCAGGCGTAGCCGATCTGGCCGCCGAGGTAGAGGCCCGTCCAGGTGAAGATCGGGACGGGCGGCGCATAGGCCGGGGGCGGCTCGCGATAGGGAAGGTCGGCCGCAAGGGTCGATCCCGCAGCGGCGAGAAGGGCGGTCGTCGACAGGAGAAACCGACGGATCATTGCTTAGTCCTTTCAGATATCGTCATGTCTCAGAAGATCTATTCCGATCCGGCTTTATGAAGCTTTCGCCATGGACGGTATGGGACAAGCTGATCTTGTCTCCACGCGCCGACAAAGGCCCTATACATAGCCTTTCCCGGCTTCGCGGCGCCGACAGCGCGATCGGAACAGGGTTTAGAATTGCTTTCGGAAACATGCGGAAAAATTCTTACCAAATCGTCTCGAAGAGTGCTTACCGAAGGTTGTTTAAATTGATGGCTCCGAATAGGTTTGTTAATTGGTGTAGCGGAAAGAAGGCAGGCATGATCTTGCGGTGCGTCTCGGCTTTGATCTACGCTTCGCCAAAGGAAAGATCGCGTCTTTTGCTCTCAGATCACGCAATTTACTTTGATTTCGCGATGAGAAGGACGTGAACTCGGGGCCTGACCCGAAATGGCCGCTACAGATTTGCGGCTGAGCGCGGCATGATTTGGCGTCCGGCCTAGATCCCGCTAAGAATGGGGGCGCGGGTCGGCGCGGGGCCTGGACGTCAGGGGAGCTAGTCCGGTCCGGGCGGGCGGCCGATCTTGGCGCGATGGAAGGGTGGCCGAGTGGTTTAAGGCAGCGGTCTTGAAAACCGCCGTGGGTGCAAGCCCACCGTGGGTTCGAATCCCACCTCTTCCGCCAAAACCTGCGTCGCTCATCGCGACATCGCGACCCGGGCTGCGAACTCGCAAACAATGGACGGTGGCGCGCGTTTCGAAACATGGTAGGCGCGCGCCGCGGGGAGAAAAGTACATGCGGGGTCTAACCGGGCGGGCGATCTTATCCGCCTTGGGCGTAATTCTGGAAGGGTGCGCCGCATCGTCGCAACTCGGATTTGACGCGGCGACCAGCACGTTCGCCTTGCAGACGCGGCTCTCCAATAATGAAATGGGCTATAAGATCATCTGCGATCAAGGCGCGGAACTCTGCATGATCCGGGCGGAAGCCATCTGCGGCGGACCCAGCTATAGAATCGTGGAGCGGCCATCGGAATCGCCGCCTGTCCAGGCTCTCGTCAATGGCCAAATGGCGACGGTGAATACGTATAATCCGCATATATTGAAGATTATTTGCAGTTGAACGCGCCTTGGCTGATCCGTGAAAGGCGGCTCCTCAAGGATTCTGCTCTTTCGTTCCCCGGCGCATGTTTTGATAACCAGATGGTCTTTTCGATCAGGATATGCCGCAACTCTTTGAATTTGAGCGATTTCCTTTCGATCGGATGAGTCCATCCGATCGGCAAGCGCTCTGGCGCAAATGGACGGCGCAGCCGCGGCCGTCGATCGGCGCCCGTTCTGCGCGAAATTCGTCAGACCTGAAAGCAGAGCGCGATTACAACGTAATCTTTATCAATTCCGTAAGTCGGGTCTAGCCACGACCAGGCTCATAATGCAAAGATCGAGGCGCAACCACAAAAGCGCCCTTTTCGTCGGCGACGTCGACCGCAAAAGAAACCCGGTTTGTTGGGTCGCATCGAAGCGCTCAAGATTTTATGTTGCTTATATTGGCGTCAGGCAAAAATATAGGCCGCCGAATTAAAGGACGCCCGAACAAAGTTCATTTTTATGTAACAATATTGATAGGTATTGCTTCGATCGAGGAGATCGGATAACTTGACATGTAAAGGCGGGACGGTTCGATTGCTCATCTGGCGCGCCAAGACTTGAGCCTGGCTTAGCTTGGCAAAAGAGGCAAGGACATTTTGCAGCGTGTTTCTTGATCCTTGCAGTTAATAAATCGTGGAAGCCAATGATCATATTGCACTTGATATTGACGGTTAATCCCGAATTCGGCGGTCCGATTGAAGGGATCCTCACCTCTTCGGGCGTATTGCGGGAACAGGGCTGCGACCGCGAGATCGTTTCGCTGGACGCCCCGTCCGATCCTTGGGTCAAGACCTGTCCCTTGCCGGTCCACGCTTTGGGAATTGGTCACCCCGCCTATCTGAAAATGCGCAAAACGATTCCCTGGCTGCGCTACGGCTACACGCCCCATCTCGTGCCTTGGCTCAGGGCGAACGCGCGGCGCTACGACGCGATCATCATCAACGGCCTGTGGAATTACGCGTCGCTCGGGGCCTGGCGCGCGCTGCGCAAGTTGGACGCGCGGTATTTCGTCTATCCGCATGGCATGCTCGATCCCTATTTCAACACGATTCAGCCGGTCAAGCGCTTCGCCAAGCAGGCTTTGTGGTGGTTTAGCGAAGGGCGGCTGATCGCCAACGCCACGCGGGTCATGTTCGTGACGGAGGAGGAGCGCCAACTCGCGCGCACGTCCTTTTGGCCTTACCGAGCCAATGATCGGGTCGTCCCTTATGGAATTGTGGACGTGATCGGAGATCCAAAGGCGCAAGAGGCGGCTTTTCGCGCCGCCTTTCCGCAATTGGCGAAGCGCAATTTCGTTCTGTTTCTCAGCCGAATCCATCCCAAAAAGGGGTGCGATCTGCTGATCGAAGCCTTCGCCAAGGTCGCGGCCAAGGATCCTGGATTGGATCTGGTCATGGCTGGCCCGGATTCGGTCGGCTGGGTGAAGAAGCTGCAGGATCTCGCCGCCGCGCGCGGCGTCGCCGACCGCATCCATTGGACCGGAATGCTGACGGGGGATCTGAAATGGGGCGCTTTCCATGCCGCGTCGGCCTTCGTCCTGCCCTCGCATCAAGAGAATTTCGGCATTGTCGTCGCGGAAGCCATGGCCTGCGGCAAGCCGGTTTTGACCACCTTAAAGGTGAACACCTGGCGGGAGGTGCAGGACGCCGGGGCCGGGCTCGTCGTGAATGACGATCTCGACGGCGTCACCCAATTGCTGGAGCAATTCGTCGGCCTGTCCGCCGAGGAGAAGCAAACGATCGGCGCGCGCGCGCGCAAGGGTTTCATCGAGAAATTCGACATTGGATCGCTGGCCCCTCAGCTTATCGAAGCCCTGCGCACGAGTTGAGGCGGCATGGAAATTCTCGACGCCGGCCTGACGCGGCCGACCGAGGGCGGCGCCACCTATTCCCTGGCCAACCGCGCCTTTCGCGGCGCCTGGATCCTGACCTGGCTGCTTTTGGCGTCCTGGACGCCGCCGCCGCTCAATCGCTGGAGGCTCTTTCTGCTCCGGCTTTTCGGCGCGAAGGCGTCGCCGCGGTCATTTGTCCATGGCAGCGCCAGAGTCTGGTATCCGCCGCATCTCGAACTTGGGAATCACGCCGTGCTCGGGTCGCGCGTATGGGCCTATTGCGTCGAAAAAATCACGCTCGGCGATTATGCGATCGTCTCGCAGGGAAGCCATCTCTGCACCGCGGGGCATGACGTCGAGGACGTCAATTTCCAGACCGTCGCGCAGCCGATCTTCATCGGCCGGAGGGCCTGGATCGCGGCCGAAGCCTTTGTCGGTCCGGGCGTCACAGTGGGCGAAGGCGCTGTCCTGGGCGCCCGCGGCTGCTCCTTTCGCGACCTTGATCCCTGGACCATCTACGCCGGCAACCCCGCGCGCGCGATCAAGCCGCGCAAAATTCGTTTTCCCCAAGACGAAATCCCGGCGCGGGAGGCATAAAGCCGCGAGGCCGCCCCGAGGCCGGACCGCCCCCATGGGGGCTTGCTGATGTTCGATCGGGGCGCGCTTGGCGTCCCAACGCCTATATCAGACGTCTTGCCGATCATATCGCCGACGCGCTAGCCTTTAGAACGTCGGCATAGGCCGTCGCCGCCGCGAAAGGGAGATGCTTTATGAGAACCGTCGTCTGTCCAGGCCTCGGTCGTGAAGTCTCCGCATTGGGCTTTGGCTGCGCTCTGCTCGGATTAACGGTTTCGGAAGCGCATGGACGGCGCGCGCTCGCAAGCGCCTTCGAGCGCGGCGTAACCTGGTTCGACGCCGCGCCCGCTTATGGAGACGGAGAGGCGGAGACCATATTGGGCCGGTTTCTGCTCGGCAGGCGGGACCGGGTTGTGATTTCCACGAAATTCGGTCGCCCGGGGCCGGGCGTTTCGCCTGTCGGCCGCCTGCTCAGGCCTGTGGCGCGGGGCGTCGGCAAGGTTTTCCCTTGGCTCCTCGCCAATTTGGCCGCCGGAGGCGCAGACTCCTACAAAAATCCGCTTCGCCCCGAAATGATTGAAGCCTCGGTCGTCGAGAGCTTGCGCCGGCTGCGGACGGACTATGTCGATGTCTTGGCTTTGGACGCTCCAACCCCGGAAGAATGCGCGAGCGAAGCCATTTTGGCGGCGTTGCAGCGCGTTGTCGACAAAGGCTATGTGCGCGCCATTTCCATCGCCGGCGCGCCGGAGGCGATCGCGGCGGGGACGCGCGCCTCGCCGGCCTATCGCATCGCGCAATTCGTCGACAGTCCATTCGAGCAGGCGGCTGAGCGCTTGCGCGCCACCTTGCCGGACGAGGCCGGTCTTTTTTTTGTGACTCAGGGCATATTCGGCGGCGGCGTCTTCGAGCGGATCTTGCGGCTTCTCGGGTCGGACGGCGGCCGTCTCGCCGCGCTTGCGTCGCAGCTCGGCTATGGTCCGCCCTTCCTGGCGAGCGAGCTCCTTCTCGATTACGCCTTTGCAAGCAATCCCGACGGGGTGGCGCTGGCCTCCATGTATAATCAAGGCCACATAGAAACGAACAGCTCCAGGGCGTCCAATCCGCCCCGGACCGATGTCGTCCCTTTCGTGCGGAAATATTTTGTCGAAGGCCACCCCTGAATTTTCGCTGCGCGAAACGCGTCCGATATGCGCTTGGGCGGCTGGCGGTTGGATCTCTTCAATGGCGCGGGCTCTACGGCGCGGCGATTCCGATAGAGTTGCCGCGACAGGAGCAAAAGATCCCGCCTCGCCGGCCCGAGGCGTCTTTGGACTGCAGCGCTATTGGACCGAAGCGTTGTCGCTGGAGGCGCGCAAAGGAAGCCGAACCCTCGCCTTCCCGATCCGGCGCGCCCGCGCCGCGCCCAATCGCGCTTCACGCCTTGCGGTATTTGGTGATGAACTGATCGATTAAATTATTCGCTTCGGTCGTGTCGAGCCAGCCTTCGGCAATTTCCTCGGTCTTGAATTCGCGACCCAGGCTGATGGGTTCTTCGTGACCGTTGAGACGAAGCAGAGGGGCCCATTTGCCGCTCGGCAATTTCGTCAGGATAACTTCCTCGCCTTTTTCCAAACTCATTTCTTGCTTCTCCACGTCACGCGGACGGAACCGCCGCCAAGCTCGACAATTGACGCGATCGTGTCAAGCAAGAAAGTCGCCAAATCTTGTTGGAGGAGCGGCTTGTCTGAGGAGCGGTTTGGCGGAGGGCCGCCCGCCTAAGATCGCGCTCGGCGCGATCGCCGCCAAATTTTGTTGTTCCGGCTGTAACAATTTTCAGGCTTAATGGTTGACGGTCGAGTCCCAATGTGAGCTCGCGCCTTGGAGGGACTTGCGCCGAACCAAAATTTAGGGAGGAACTTCGATCATGGGCATCGTCATTCTCTTTGCGGTTTTGATCCTCTTCGCTGGGGCTGCCTATTTCGGCAATACTTTTTACGGGTCGGCCGGCCTCGGCGGCGCCGTCGCCATTTTTGCGGCGATCTTCGTCGTGCTTTGGGCGCTAGGCGGATTGCAATTCACCTGAGCGCCGGCGCTCTCGGGCGACGCCGAGACGGCCATGGCCGAGCTACCGGAAGCGGGCTTACGCGCCCGCTTTCAATCTCCGCGGGCCAATCCTGCGCGGGCTGGTTTGATCCGCCGCTCGGGCGGGACTCCCCCGTCTGCGGGAAATTCGCTTGCTCAATCCTTTGGTCGCTCGATCCTCTAAATGAGCTGAGGCGGGTCTGACCAAAAAAATCGCTCAGGCTATGCTGTAGGGACGGCGAGGCGCGAAGGCTCCGGCAAGCGCAAGGGCAAGGCCGTTCTGGCCAAGATCCAGTTCAATGCGTCGCGAGCGCCCTCGATCGGCCGCGCGCAGCCTTGGCCGGAATTTTTCTTTTCATGATGCGCTCCGGCGCGGCGGCGCTTCGCGACGGCCTTTTTTGGCCTCAACGAATCGCAAGCGCGGGCGGCAAGGCTAGGCCCCGCTTGTTAGAGCATGTTCAAGCGAAGCGGACCCCCGGTTGGCGTGAAGAAAATGCGATAAAACAAAAGCTCTAGATCACAATGATTTTGGATTGATCAATCCAAAATGATGAAGGTGATCGATTCCAAGAGTTTAGAGTGGGATGCGGACGGAAAGCCGGTTGCCGCTTTTCCTCATCCCGCTCTGGCCGGCTCAGACGGTGGCGCTATCGCTGCCGGCGTCCGCGCGCCCGGATGAATGAAAAGCCGCGCAATATATTTATAATGTTTCTTAGCGTCGAATTGAGGCTGTCGTTCTCAGGAAAATTACCCTGCGCAATTTGCGCCTTATGATTTCGTAAAAGAGCCGTATAAAGGTCTCAGAACAGAAGTATCTATTTGCGATAAGTTTGGAGAATAAGAAACTCTATTCGACAAGAATGGGAGGTTCATCGCCCTCGGTCGGCTTTCCTTGAAAAAGAGGAGATTCGACAATGCACGATACAGCCAGGGCGCCGGCAAAAGCGCTGATCTCGATCCTTGTTCTATTGGGCGCAGTCGTCGCGCATGAGGCCTTCTCGACCTCGGGTCGGAGCGCGCGCTCGGCCGCCGGACCAAGCATGTTGAATGAGACGGCGAAAGAGCGTCAAGGCCGCTGCCCCGCGACCCATAGAACGGTTTTGGTGCGCGTCTTCGGCGACGCCCTGTGTCCGGTTTCCGTCCAGAAGCCCGGTCCTTTCGCGCCATGACCAAAGGGCGTCCCGCCTTGAACGCCCATCTGGCGGCGTCTCCGGCGCTCCGCGTTGTAGGAAGCCTCCGGGCTCCGAGATGAAGGGCGCCGGACATAAGCCGATCCGGGCTCAGTTCATCCGTCGCGCCGTCATCGACATTTGAACGCCAAATATGTGAAGGCCAGGATCGCTTGATGCGGCCGCCCCGGAGATTTGCGCCGCGGCGGCGCATTGATTACCGTGGCGGCTCTCGCTTAAGGCCAGCAACAGGTGCGAAATGCAAGCCTTGATGCGTTTGGCCGCTTTCACCGCGGTCTTGCAATTGGCGATTCTGCAAGCCTCATCGACGGGCGCGCAAACCCCAGCGCAACCGACGCAATCCGAACTCATGGCGCAGCATATTGCGCGGTTCCAAGAACTGCTCGACGCGCGAAAGCGCCTCGCGGCCGAGCCGCAATCCTCGGATAGAGACAATAAAATCAAGGAGCTGGACCGCGCCTTGGGCCGGGAGAAAATCGATCTGCGCGAAGCGGTCTGGAACGAGCGAAAGCGTCTCATCGCCGAGGCGATGGCATTGCGGAAAGACAATAAGCCGGACGAAGCGAAACGGTCTCTCGATCATGCGCAGGAACTCGATCGCTGGTTTCAAGACGATCCCGGACTTTGAGCTTGAGCAGCCTGATTTTGGCGTTCGAGGAGTCCCGACCATGAGGCATCATAAATGGAGCTCAAGAAGGTAGACCGCCGCGCCATCTTCGCCGCCGCGCTTTTTATCATCGTGCTTGGTCTGATGGTCGTTTATGCTTGGCCCGATT
This sequence comes from uncultured Alphaproteobacteria bacterium, assembly GCA_963811015.1. Classification (GTDB taxonomy): domain Bacteria; phylum Pseudomonadota; class Alphaproteobacteria; order Rhizobiales; family Beijerinckiaceae; genus Methylocapsa. Next base: position 10,746 of record CAWESJ010000003.1, read on the forward strand.
ACTGAGGCGGGGCTTGCGGGCGACGCCGATCGGGGCTTCGCCGCGAGATCGCCAACAAGGCCATCGCCAAAATGGTCAATGGCGCCAGGGGCAGGGGCGTTAGAGCATGTTCCGAAAAAGTTGATCGACTTTTTCGACATTAAGACATCGGATATATCCGATGTCTCATGAGAACATGCTCCAACTTATTGATCTTGAGCGAGTTCTTATCGATTGGATGATTCCATCCAATCGGAACGCGCGCTAACGCGGGGGCGCGCTCGACGATAAGGCGTCAGCCGTTTTGAACATGCTAAGGCGCAGCGTTGCGCCGATGATTTAGAACAAAAGCCGGATATTCTCCAACCGTTCTTCAGCTCTTTTGCGTAACCCCTTGATTTTGATGGTGGGCGCACACGGGCTCGAACCGTGGACCCGCTGATTAAGAGTCAGCTGCTCTACCAACTGAGCTATACGCCCATCAAAACCATTCGCCCTTCGGGATGGAGCAGGCGATCGGACCGCGCCGCAGGATCGCGCGCCGACTGAAGCCGCGCCTGCTCTAGCAAACGCGCTCCAGCCTGTCCAGCGCTTCGGCCCGCGCGCGGCCGTTCGCGGGCCTCGGGCGACATGCGCAACATCTCCCGTGGCCGCGCCGCCAGGGCTTCAGCCGGCCAAAACGTCGGGACGCGAACGGCCGCGCTTGACCATCAGCTTGTTGAGGGCGCGCGATATAGGCCCGCGCCGAGGCGACCAGCGTGTCGGGGTCGGCGCCTCTGGCGTGACCGATTTGCCGTCCTCGGCGAGCCGCACCGACACCTCGGCCTGCGCGTCGGTGCCCTCGGTGACCGCATGGACCTGGAACAGCTCGAGCGTCGCGTGATGCGGCACCAGCGCCTTGATCGCGTTGAAGATCGCGTCGACGGGGCCGTTGCCGGTCGCCTGATGCGTCGTGCCGCTCGCCGTCGATCTCGAGCGTCAGGGCGGCCGATTGCGGCCCATGCGTGCCGGCGATGACCGTCAGCGGCGACGAGCTTGATGCGCTCATGCGCGTTGCGCGATCTCGTCATCGACCAGGGCGATCGAGATCCTCGTCATAGACGATCTTCTTGCGGTCGGCGAGATCCTTGAAGCGGACGAACGAATCTTCGAGCGCGTTCTCGCCGAGCTCATAGCCGAGCTCCTTCAGCTTCTCCTTGAAGGCGTGGCGGCCGGAATGCTTGCCCATGACCAGCGAGGTCTTGCTCACGCCGACGCTTTCGGGCGTCATGATCTCGTAGGTCTGGGCGTTCTTCAGCATGCCGTCCTGATGGATGCCGCTCTCATGCGCGAAGGCGTTCCGGCCGACGATCGCCTTGTTGTATTGCACCGGGAAGGAGCGACACCGCCGAGACGAGCTTCGAGGCTCGCGTCAGCATGGTCGCGTCGATGTTGGTGTGGTAGGCGAGCGCGTCGCCGCGCACCCGCAACGCCATCACAACTTCCTCGAGCGCGGCGTTGCCGGCGCGTTCGCCGAGCCCGTTGATCGTGCATTCGACTCTGCCGCGCGCCGCCGCTGATTCCGGCGAGCGAGTTGGCGACGGCGAGGCCGAGATCATTGTGGCAATGGACCGAGAAAATCGCCTTGTCGGAATTTGGAACCGCTGGCCCGCACCGTCTCGAATATCGCCCTATATTCATCCGGCACCGCATAGCCGACCGTATCGGGAATATTGATCGTCGTCGCGCCCGCCTTGATCGCGGCCTCGACGCAGCGGCAGAGGAAGTCGATTTCGGTGCGGGTTCCGTCTTCGGCCGACCATTCGACGTCGTCGACGAGGTTGCGCGCCCGCGCGACGCTCGATGCGATCATGTCGAGGACCTGCGCCGGCTCCTTCTGAAGCTTGAACTTCATGTGCAGCGGCGAGGTGGAGATGAAGGATGGATGCGCGGCCGGCGCGCCTGGCGCACGCGCTTCGGCGCAGCGGTCGATGTCCTTGGCCGCGGCGCGGGCGAGGCCAGCGACGGCCGGCGCGCTTCATCGCGCGCCGCTATGGCCGAGACCGCCTCGAAATCGCCGTCGGAGGTCGACCGGGAAGCCGGCCTCGATGATGTCGACGCCCATCGCGTCGAGCAGATCGGCGACTTCAAGCTTTTCCTCGAAGCTCATCGACGCGCCGGGCGATTGCTCGCCGTCGCGCAGGGTCGTGTCGAAAATGAAGACGGATTTGGAATTGGGACGCGCTTCGCCCGCGCTTTGGATCGTGCTGCTATTGGTCATGGCTTATGTCCGAAGGGATTGGCTTCTGTCCGAAGGGATCTCGATAAAGCTCGCGGCCTCCCCTGAGCGCCCAGGCCTTGGCCCGGCCGGCCCTCAGGGGTCGATAAGCAGAAGCAATCCGGAAAAAAGCGAAGCTCCGCCGCAAACGGACGCGCGCGTCGCGTCGGACAGTTTCGGCATGTTGGAGCGATGGACCACGTTTACGTCTCGCCTAAAACGAGCATCAAAAATAAGGGAGGCATGGAGGAAATACAAGCCAATTCACGCGCCGGCCAGTTCACGCCGCCGGCGCGCCGCCTGGCCGCGCGGCGAGGATTTGCCTGGCCTGCAGCGCGTCCTGCTTGATTTGGGCGACCAGCGCCTCGACCGACGTAAATTTCGTCTCGCCCCTGATCCAGGCGAGGAAAAAGACCTCGATCGTCTTGCCGTAGAGGTCTTCGGAAAAGTCGAAGACATAGGCCTCGAGCAGAGCGGGGCCATTGTCGAAGGTCGGGCGGCGGCCGTAATTGGCGACGCCGTCATGAAGCTTTCCTTCGACCTCGACCCGCACCGCGTAAATGCCGTGGCGCAGACGGCAGCTCGGATCGGGCGCGAGATTGGCGGTTGGAAACCCGATGGTGCGGCCGAGCTTCTGGCCCTCGATGACTTCGCCGAGGATCGAGAAAGGATGCCCGAGCAAGCGGGCGGCCTGCTCGACGTCGCCCGCTTCGAGCGCCGCCCTTGTCGCCGTGGACGAGGCCGCCTCGCCGCTTTCCGCCGCATCGGCTGCAACGCGGGCGACGATCTCGACCTCGAACCCATGGCTCGCGCCGGCTTCTTTCAGAAAGGCGGGCGTACCGCTGCGCCCGGCGCCGAAATGGAAATCATAGCCGGCGACAATGGCGCGAACGCCAAGGCGGCGAAGCAGAATCTCGGCGACGAATTCCTCGGCCGAGAGGCGCGCCAGAGCGGCGTCGAAGGTCACGACGATCATTCCGTCAAGGCCCAAACGGCGGAAGAGTTTCGCCTTGGCGTCGCGCGGCGTGAGGCGAAAAATCGTGTTCGGGCCGCGAAAGAAATCGCTCGGATGCGGCTCGAAGGTCAAAACCGCGCAGGGGCGGCCGAGGCGGCGCGCGAGCGCCTTAGCCCTTGCGATCACCGCGACATGGCCGCGATGGACGCCGTCGAAATTGCCGATCGCGACCACGGCGCCCTCGAGCCCGGAAGGCGGCGAGGCCGGATCGACGGCGAGCGTGAAATTTGCGGCTGTGGAGTGATCGGCCAACGGAGCCCGGGGACCTGTGACGGCTGGAGCGCGTTTCGATTCCATGGAGTCGAGGGCCGCCTGAGCCTCGGATCGAAAGTTCGGCCGGAAACTGCCGCGCCGGCGCGCGCGCGTCAAGCTCCCGCGCCGCGCCAAACGAGCTCGGCGATCGCCGCCGTCGGCGCGAAGCCTGCCGCTTGCGCGAATTGACGCAAGGCCGCGGCGTCGAGGCCGGCCGTCGCTCCTGCGCCATGCAACTCCTCGCGATGAATGCCGGAGGTCACGAAAAGGCTGGCGAGGCCCTGGCCGCAAGCGCCTTTGATGTCCGTGCGCATGAAATCGCCGATCGCCAGCGCGCGGGAGCGGTCGAGCGCGCTTTTGCCTAGCTCGGAGACGAGAGCAAGCGCCCGCGCGTAGATCGGAGGGAAGGGCTTGCCGGCCTGGATGACGCGCCCGCCCATGGCTTCGTAGCGTTCCGCGATCGCGCCGGCGCAATAGACCAGATTTGCGCCGTCTTGAACCACGATGTCGGGATTGGCGCATATCAGGTCGAGG
>CAWESJ010000004.1:0-8482 GCA_963811015.1 uncultured Alphaproteobacteria bacterium
CCTTGTCGAGATAGGCGCGGGTCCCGTCATGCGGGTCGCGGTCGGGAAAGGCAGTCGTCGCGCGGCCCTCGCCGCAGCCCGCGGCCTTGGCGAAAATGGCGAGCGTGGCGTCCGCGGAAAGAAACTCGCCTTTGTCGTCGGGCAAATTGGCCTTGCCGCCTTGAAAAGGAATCAAGGTATCGGCCGTGCCAGCGATCAAAAGGAACGGGACCGGGCGAGACGGCTTGCAGCTGGTGGCGAGATCGGCCGGCATGCCGGTGATGACGGCCGCCACGGCGGCGAAGGCGTTTGCGTCGTCGCAGGCGAGCCGCAAGGCCGTCGCGCCGCCGCTCGAAATGCCGATAAGAAAGACTTTACGTCGGTCCGCGATCCCGTCGGCGACCAGCTTGGCGATGAGATCATGGATAAAAGCCGCGTCGCGGCTCGCCTCGGGCCCGGGCGCATCGCTCCAACGCCCCCCGAACGGATCAGGATAGACCAGCACGGGGCCAGAGGAGCGCCCCATCTCCTCGAGGCCAAAGACCCGCCGCAAGCGGCTGGCTTTCTCCTTGCCGCCGCGCAGGACGATGACCAGCGGCCGTCGCGCCCTCTTTAAGCGCCTATGCTCGACGAATAGCGCGGTCCGCGCAACGCCGCCGGACTCGATTGTGATGCGCCCGGCCGCCGCCAGAGCCGGAGCGGGCGCGCCGGCAAGTCCCGCGAGGAGTATAGCCAGCGCAAAGGCCAGCCCGCCGGCGGGCGCAGGAAAAGGGATGAGTTCAGTGCCTTTGACGATCATGCCTTCCGCCACTTCCAAAAGCGCCACCGCCGAAGCGTTCATGCAAATCATGAGCTGAAGCATCTTTGCGAAAAAGTCGATGCGCTTTTTCCGTTTCCCGGCGTCAAATCTCAATTGATTTCACGCAGAGCATGACGCCGGCGGATCGGCTCCCCAGTCGGCGGGACCCCTGCATGGACGCCTCCCCTTTCGCCTGCCAATGCGCGCCGGCCCCCGTGCGCCCGCGCGTTTTGGCGGCGGAAATCCCCATCCGGCGGGCCATTTCGCGCGCGCTGCGGCGAATATTGTCGCGCGGCTACGTTTACATTGCGAGATAGCGCGGTTTGCGTTAATGGAGACCGAACGAAATGCAGGGGGCTTAGTCTATATCGATGGCCGAGGTCGAGTTACGTCCTGGCAGCCTGGAAAGCCGGCGGCCGCTGTCCCCGCATTTGCAAATTTACCGCCCGACGCTGACCATGATGATGTCGATCGCGCATCGCATAACCGGCGCGGCGCTTTATGTCGGCTCCTTGCTGCTGGCCTGGTTCCTGATCGCCGCCTCGACCGGCGCCGAGGCCTTCGCGACGGTCTCCGCCGTCGTGAATTCGCTTGCCGGCGAACTCATCCTCTTCGCTTTTTCCTGGGCCTTGTTCCATCACCTCCTCGGCGGCCTGCGCCATCTCATTTGGGACTCCGGCCATGGGTTTGCACATCCGCAGCGCGAATGGCTCGCCCAGGCCACGCTGATCGGCGGCTTTGCGCTGACGGCGGCCGTTTGGATTGTCGCTTTTCTGCATCATTAGAGCGCGATCTTGATCGAATGGCCCGGTGCGAAAGATGAGCACGCCGTGCAAATCATGAGAGCGGGCGCGCGTCGGCCGAAAAAGCCGCAGCTTTTTCGGGACATGCGCTAAAATCGCGGATTTAGGCCGCTCACCGCGCGCCGCGGAGGCGGCGAGCCAAGCGAAGGATTTGGCCATTATGGCGAACGACCATCCATCGACGAGATCGGCGGCGAGCCGCGTGCGACACCTTGGCGCGGCGAAATCCGGCACGGCGGACGCGTGGCGCCTACGCGTCACCTCGATCGCGCTCGCGCCTTTGACGATCGCCTTCGTCTGGATCATCCTCTCGCTGGTCGGCAAGGATTACGCGGCCGCGCGCGCCGAGCTCGGCCGGCCGGGTCCGGCGATCCTTCTCCTCCTCTTCATCCTGTTTGGCGTCGTCCACATGAAGGTTGGAATGCAGGCGATCATCGACGATTACGTCCATTCCCCGCATTTGAAGGACGCTTTGCTCATCGCCAATCTTTTGGTCTCGGTCTCCGTCGGCCTGGCCAGCATTTACGCGGTCTTGAAACTCGGCCTCGCCTGATTGGCGCGGACCGCAGCCGACGCGCCTAGAGCATGTTTCGAAAAAGTTGATCGACTTTTTCGACGTTTAGACATCGGATATATCCGATGTCTCACAAGAACATGCTCCAGCTTATTGATCTGGCGAGCGTTCTTACCGATTGGATGAGTCCCTCCAATCCGAATGCGCTCTAGCCATCGCCGCAGGTTAATTTTCGAAAGGCGTTCGCATGGCCTCCAACATTGCCCCGAACGGAAGCGCCGCCCCAGCCCATAATGGCGCGGCCTATCCGATCACCGATCATAGTTTCGACGTCATCGTCGTCGGCGCGGGCGGCGCGGGCCTGCGGGCGACGGTCGGCTGCTCCAAGGCCGGCCTGCGCACGGCCTGCATCAGCAAGGTTTTTCCGACCCGCTCGCACACGGTCGCGGCGCAGGGCGGCGTCGCCGCCTCGCTCGGCAATATGGGGCCCGACAAGTGGCAATGGCACATGTACGACACCGTCAAGGGGTCGGACTGGCTCGGCGATCAGGATTCGATCGAATATCTTTGCCGCAACGCGCCCGCCGCCGTCTATGAGCTGGAGCATTGGGGCGTTCCGTTCTCGCGCACCGAGGACGGCCGGATCTATCAGCGGCCGTTCGGTGGGATGACCACCGATTTCGGCCATGGCCCGCCAGCGCTGCGCACCTGCGCCGCGGCCGACCGAACCGGCCACGCCATGCTGCACACGCTCTATGGGCAAGCCCTGCGGCATGACACCGAGTTCTTCATTGAATATTTCGCCATCGACATCATCATGGAGAATGGCCGCTGCCGCGGCGTCGTCTGCCTCAAGCTTGATGACGGAACCATCCACAGGTTCCGCGCGCAGCTCGTGATCCTGGCGACCGGCGGCTATGGCCGCGCCTATTTTTCCGCGACTTCGGCGCATACCTGCACCGGCGACGGCAACGCCATGGTGCTGCGCGCCGGTCTTCCCCTGCAGGACATGGAATTCGTCCAGTTCCATCCGACCGGCATCTATGGGGCCGGCTGCCTCATCACCGAGGGCTCGCGCGGCGAAGGCGGCTATCTGACCAATTCCGAAGGCGAGCGCTTCATGGAGCGCTACGCCCCCTCGGTGAAGGATCTCGCCCCGCGCGACATTGTCTCGCGCTCCATGACGATCGAAATCCGCGAAGGGCGCGGCGTCGGCAAGGGGAAAGATCATATCCATCTCCACCTCGAACATCTCGATCCGAAAATCCTGCATGAGCGCCTGCCCGGCATCTCCGAAAGCGCCCGGATCTTCGCAGGCGTCGACGTCACCCGTGAGCCAATCCCCGTGCTGCCGACGGCGCATTACAACATGGGCGGCATACCGACGAATTTTCATGGCGAGGTGGTCATCAAGAAAAATGGCGACCCCGACCGCGTCGTGCCGGGCTTGATGGCGATCGGCGAAGCCGCCTGCGTCTCCGTCCATGGCGCGAACAGGCTCGGGTCGAATTCGCTCATCGATCTCGTGGTCTTCGGCCGCGCCGCGGGCCTGCGCGCCGCCGAGCTCGTGACGCCGGGCGCGAAACAGCCGGAGCTCGCCGCCGATTCCGCCGATTTCGCGCTGTCGCGCCTCGATCATTTCCGCAACGCCAAGGGCGACATTCCGACCGCGGAGCTGCGGCTGCGGATGCAGAAAGTCATGCAGACCGATTGCGCCGTCTATCGCACCGGCGCGTCGCTCGAGGAGGGCTCGCGGCGAATCCGCGAGGTTTGGGCCGCCAAGGAGCACATCAACGTCACCGACCGTTCGCTGATCTGGAATTCCGACCTGGTCGAGACCCTGGAATTCGACAATCTCATCATTCAGGCCGTCGTCACCATGGCCGGCGCCCAGAACCGGACGGAATCGCGCGGCGCCCATGCGCGGGAAGACTTTCCCGAACGCGACGACGTCAATTGGATGAAGCACACGCTCGCCTCGATCGATCCCAAGGCCCACAAGGTGTCGATCGACTATCGCCCGGTGCATAGCCAGACGATGACCAATGAGATGCAGTCGATCCCACCGAAAAAGCGGGTGTATTGACCGCGCCGGACATTGGCGCGGGCCAGCCCTCGCGCGACCAACGACATTAGGAATGAATTGACCATGGTCGAATTCGCACTTCCCGCAAATTCCCGCCCCACCACCGGCAAGACATGGCCGAAGCCGGAAGGCGCGAAACATGTCAAGGAGCTCCGCATCTACCGCTGGAGCCCCGACGATGGGCGCAACCCTCGGATCGACACCTATTTCATCGATCGCGACGATTGCGCGCCCATGGTTCTCGACGCGCTCATCTGGATCAAGTCCAGGATCGATCCGACGCTCACCTTCAGGCGCTCGTGCCGCGAAGGCGTCTGCGGCTCCTGCGCGATGAACATCGACGGGACCAATACGCTCGCCTGCACCAAGGATATGGACGAGGTCAAGGGAGCGATTAGGATCTACCCGCTGCCGCATTTGTCGGTGGTGAAGGATCTCGTGCCCGACCTCACCAATTTCTACGCCCAGCACGCCTCGATCGAGCCCTGGCTGCAGACGACGACGCCGGCGCCCGAGACGGAATGGCGGCAATCGCCGCCGGAGCGCGAAAAGCTCGACGGACTTTACGAGTGCATTCTCTGCGCCTGCTGCTCGACCTCCTGCCCCAGCTATTGGTGGAACGGCGACCGCTATCTCGGCCCCGCCGCGCTTTTGCAGGCCTATCGCTGGCTCATCGATTCGCGCGACGAGGCGACCGGCGAACGGCTCGACAATGTCGAAGATCCCTTCCGCCTCTATCGCTGCCACACGATCATGAATTGCGCCAAAGCCTGCCCCAAGGGACTGAACCCGGCCAAGGCGATCGCCGAAATCAAGAGCCTGTTGATCGAGCGCCAGCTCTGAATCCGGTCCTTGGGTAAATTGCGAGAAAGGCGGCGCGTTTTTCGATACGCGCCTCGAAGCGCCTTCGGATCGGATCGGCGTCGCGCGCGATACGGCTGCCGCAGCCGGAAAAACAAAGCCAAATCGCCCCATCTCTGTTGCGCCGAAGCCACAGGGCGCGACTTAATAAGTCCGGCCTCTTCCAGCGCCCTTTTCCGGCCGCAATCCCTTCCGAAAAAGGAAGGGATAACGGAGGAAACCTTATGTGGCGCAAACTCCTGTGCGCGTTCGCCGGATCGCTCTCCTGCTCGGTCGCCGCGGCGGCCGAACGGCCGAAGGCCTACGACGAAATGATCGCGCGCCAAGCGGAAATTCATGGCGTCCCGGCGTCCTTCGTTCATCGCATCGTGAAGCGCGAGAGCCGCTATAATCCAGCCGTGGTGCATCACCGCTGCTTCGGCCTGATGCAGATCAAATATGCGACGGCGCGCGAAATGGGCTACAAGGGGGACGCGAAGGGCCTGCTCGATCCGCAAATCAATCTCACTTACGCCGTGCCCTATCTCGCCAACGCCTATAGACTCGCCGACGGCGACGAGGATCGCGCCGTAACGCTGTTCAGCGCGGGCTATTATTATACGGCCCGACAAAAGAACATGATCGCCAGTCTACGGACGGCGTCCTCCCCGCCTGTCGCCAACGAACCGCCGCCGCCCGAGCGCGCGGAGCCGCAAAATCCGCTTGCTGGCGCCTTATCGTTTCTTATGCCGCCCGAGACGGCGCAGGCGCAGGCAAGCGTGCAGCAATAGGCCAAGGAGTTGGCGCCGCCCGGAGCGGACCAAATTTTTGTGATTTCGCGCCTGGTTAAAATGCTCTAGTTTGGCTTATCCGGCCTTAACCACGTGACGCGATGGATGCGGCGGTCGGAAGAGACTTTCGCATTGCCCCGATCAGCGCCCCCTTTTTCGCAATGGCGTTCGGCCCCCTTCGCCTGGCGAGCAGGCGGCCTTGCCGCGATCTCGCGCGCCCCACTGAATTTCCTGTCCCTAAGCTCTCGACGCAAAGTCTTGACTCTCTTTCGAGCCTGCGCCTTCGTCGTCCTCGCCGCCGTCGCGTTCAACGCAAGCGCATTCGCGCAAGGGGCCCCGGCCGGACCGCCGGCCGTGGGCGTCGCGCGGGTCGAGCGCAAGCCGATCACGGAAACCAATGAGTTCATCGGCCGGATTCAGGCGATCGATCGCGTGGACATTGTCGCGCGCGTGACCGCCTTTCTCGAAGAGGTCGACTTCAAGGACGGCGCCGAGGTCAAGAAAGGCGATGTGCTGTACCGGCTGGAGCGCGGGCCGTTCGAAGCTGATCTCGCCGCCAAGCAAGCCGTCGCCGATCAAATGGACGCGCAGCTGGTCAACGCCAAGATCACGCTGGAACGCGCGCAAAGATTGCTCACGACCCAGGCCGGCGCCCAGGCGTCGGTCGATTTCGGCGCTCGCGGCCCAGCGCAGCTACGAGGCGCAATTGCTCGGCGCGAAGGCCAGCACGAAACAATCGAAGATCAATCTCGACTACACGATCATCGCTTCGCCAATCGACGGCAAGATCGGCCGCACGGCGGTCACGCCCGGCAATGTCGTGAGCCCGAGCAGCGGCGTTCTCGTCACCGTGGTCGGGCAAGATCCTATGTATGTCCTTTTCCCGGTCTCGGTGCGCACCTTCATCGCCTTGCGCGAACGCTATCGGAAAATCGGCAATTTTTTCGACGCGGTGGCAGTCCGGATCCGGCTGCCCGACGGGCGCATCTACGGCCAGGCGGGCAAGGTCAACTTCATCGACAACACCGTGCAGACATCGACCGACACGCTCATGTTGCGGGCCACCATCCCAAATCCGCCTCTGCCCACGCCAGCGGGCGACCGGATGACCTCGCGCGAGCTCGCCGACACCGAATTTGTCAGCGTCTATCTTGAAGGCGTCAAGCCGGTGGAGGTCCTCGCCGTCCCCCGCGCGGCGATCCTCTCCGATCAGCGCAGCGACTATGTCTATGTCGTCGACGCCGACAACAAGGCGCTGCGGCGAAACGTGAAGCTCGGCCAGTCGACGCCGACGACGGCCTCGGTGGAGACCGGCCTGAAGGAAGGCGAATTGGTCGTTGTCGAAGGGCTGCAAAGGGTGCGGCCCGGACAACAAGTCGCCGCGGCGCCCGCGACGCCGCCGCCGCCGCTTCCCGACTCGCCCGCGTCGACGCAATAGCGCGGTCAGCCAAAGCGCTTTCAAGCGATCCAGCGGCGCATGCGGCCGGACAAAGTCTTAAAAATGTTTCAGGCGCCCGTCTTGATGCAGGCGGCTCCAGCTTAGGGCGAGTGGATGCTTTCTTCGGTTTTCGTCGATCGGCCGCGGCTCGCGATCGTGATTGCGATCATCATCACGATTGCTGGCGCTCTCTCCGTTTTTCGCATTCCGGTGTCGCAATTTCCCGACATCGTGCCGCCGCAGGTTCAGGTGAGCGCGAATTATCCGGGCGCGTCGGCCGCGGTCGTCGAGGCCTCCGTCGCTCAGCCGCTCGAAGCCCAAATGGTCGGCGTAGACAAAATGATCTACATGAAATCGACCAGCGGCAATGACGGAAGCTATAATCTCACCGTCAGTTTCGGGCTCGACACCTCGCCTGACATCGACACGGTCAACGTCAACAACCGGGTTCAGACCGCGCTCGCGCAATTGCCGGCCCAGGTGACGCAGCAAGGGCTCACGGTGCAGAAGCGCTCCTCCGCCGTTCTGCAGTTCATGATGCTCTACAGCGAAACCGGCGAGCAGGACCCTCTGTTCATCAGCAATTATGCGACGATCAACGTGCTCGACGAATTGTCGCGCACGCCGGGCGTCGGCCAGGCGCTGCTTTTCGCCAAGCTCAAATATTCGATGCGCATCTGGTTCGACATCCAGCGCCTCGTCAGCCTCAACCTGGCGCCCTCCGACATCACCAACGCGATCCTGGCTCAGAACGTACAGGCGCCGATCGGCCGGCTCGGCGCGCGTCCGATCGCGGAAGACCAGCAATTCCAGATCAATCTGCAAACCCAGGGGCGCCTCACCACCCCCGAGGAATTCGGCGACATCGTTCTTCGCGCCAACCCCGACGGGTCAGTCGTGCGGATTCGCGACGTGGCCCGTGTCGAGATGGGCGCGCAGAACATGGACAATGAAGGCCGGCTGTCGGGCAAGCCCGCGGTCGCCATCGGCATTTATCTGTCGCCCGGCGCCAACGCCGTCGAGACCGCGGGCCTCGTGCAGAAAACCCTGGCCAAAGTCGCGGCGCGCTTCCCGCCGGGCCTGAAGTACAAGGTTGTTTATGATTCGACGACCTTCGTCACCGCGACGATCCACGAGGTTTTGCGCACCTTGACGGAGGCCTTCGTCCTCGTCGTCATCGTCGTGTTTCTCTTTCAGTATGTAACTGAACTCGTTCAGGAGTACATAACAGT
>CAWESJ010000005.1:0-7377 GCA_963811015.1 uncultured Alphaproteobacteria bacterium
TGACGTCACCGGCTCAATCTTCACGCCGATCCAGCCGCGATCGACCGCGCCCTTATCCTTCAAGGCGGTGACGACGTTTTGCACGGTGTCGGCGGGAATGGCGAAGCCGATGCCGACGCTGCCGCCCGATGGCGAGAAAATGGCGGTGTTAACGCCAACGACCTGGCCTTGGCCATTGAAGGTCGGCCCGCCGGAATTGCCTCGGTTGACCGGCGCGTCAATCTGCAGGAAATCGTCATAAGGTCCCGCGCCGATGTCGCGGCCGCGCGCCGACACTATGCCCGCCGTCACCGTGCCGCCGAGCCCGAACGGATTGCCGACCGCGATCACCCAGTCGCCGACGCGCGGCGTCGTCGAGGCGAAATCGACATGCGGATAGGTTCCGCCCTCCTTGATCTTCAGGAGAGCCAGATCGGTTTTCTTGTCGGTCCCAACGACCGTGGCCGGCACGGTCTTGCCGTCGTCCATCGTCAGGGACACGTCGGTGGCGTGATCGACGACATGATTATTCGTCACCACATAGCCGTCCGACGAGATGATGAATCCCGAGCCTTGCGCCTGCGAGGTATGGGGCTGGGCCTTGCCGTTGCCATGATGCTGGAAGGGCGAACCTTCCTCGCCGCCAAACCGCTTGAAGAAACGCTCCAGCGGATCGCCAGGGGCGAAATGCGGGGTCTCGCCGTCCTCCTCCTCGGCGTCCGCGGTTTCAGTGATCTTCACCTTGACCGAGACGACGGCGCCGCGCACGCGGTCGACGACATCCGCGAAAGACGCAGGATTGGCGGCGGCGGACTCCGCTGTCGTCGCGGCGAAAGCCGCGGACGGCGGCGCGAGGCCATTCAGGAGGCCGGCCGACAAGGCGACGGTCGCGGCTGCGCCAAGAAGCGCGGCGCGGAGATTTTGCCGCCGACCGGACTCAGGCTGCGGCGCTCCAACCGGATCGGGCCGAAGAAACGAGAAATTGCGCATGGCTTGAATTCTCCTTGAGCGAAAACTGGGATTTGCAAGAGCCGCGACTTCGGGGCCGCGCCGACGGTGCTAAGATGGGGGAGCCCGGCTTACTTCGCCATTTCGGCCGGATGAAACTTCGGTAAGGTTCGGCGGACCCGCGCGTGAGATCCTTGCGCGGGCCGATTGGCGGTAAGATCGCCCCGGGCCGCGAAGCAGCCGATTCAGCAAATGGGATTTGATTTAAAATCCGCCGCCAGGGCCGGTTTGATAATCGCGCTCGGCGGGTTGGCGGCGCTCGGCCGGGGGCGGCGGGATCAAGCCCGGCGGCGGTCCGACCTCGATCGGCCCGCGATTTTGCCTTGGCGCCGCAACCGCCCGATCGGGAGCCGGGAGACCGCCGCCGGCGTCATCGGCCGGCTGCTGCGCCCGGCGCGGCTTGGGGGCCGGCTTGGCGGGCGGGATTTTGGCGTTTTCCGGCGGCGGAGGCGGCTCGGCCTCGCTCGTCTCGGGACTGGCCACGGTCTCGCCGCCGCCTTTGCAGCCGGTCAGCCAAATATCATAGACCGGGTGCTCGATCCCGTGCAGGCCGGGGCTCGCGGCGAACATCCATCCGGAAAATATCCGCTTATATTCATTGGCCGCATCGACCTCGTCCACCTCGATGAAGGTCGTCGTCTGCGGCGTCTCGGTCGAGGGGCGCGTGTAGCACACACGTTCGGTGATCTGGAGCGAACCGAATTGCACGGTTTCGTCGGTCGCAACCTCGAAAACGATGATTCGCCCGGTGATTTTGTCCAATCCCGAAAATACGGCGATCGGATGCTTGATCTTATCGGCCCATGCGAGGTTCGATGAGAGTAAGGCCATAAGCGCGACGCCGCCGGCCAGGCGGATCAACCGCGCCAAAACGCCTCGCATCGCACATCCCGTCATGGGAAATTCAGTCGCCAACCTGAGCCTCGAACCAATGAAGGCCGCGTCGCGCCGCCGCCCGCCCGCGCTTAACATGTCTGAGGATGAGCATGAAAGTCCGGCCGGAATAGGGCTCGACGCATTCGCGCGGGCCAAAGGCTCACCCCTCCGGCGTCCAGGCGTCATAATCGCCGGTGGCCGGCGGCCGCGCATTGGCGCGCAAGGTGGAGCCCGGCGGCCGCCACGCTTCCGGCGTTCCGGTCAAATTGGGCAGATGCGGCAATTCCCACGCGCGGGGCGCATAAGTTTCCTTCGTCGGAGGCGTGTCGACCGTATGATGGAGCCAGCCATACCAGCCGGGCGGCGTCAGGGAGCCGTCGCTTTCGCCGGCGTAAATCACCCAGCGCCGCTCGAAGCCGAGGGCCGGATCGATTTTTCGGCCGCGGTAATAGCTATTGCCGAATTGGTCCTTGCCGACGAATTTGCCGTATAATCGCGTGTAAACCCAGGTGTTTAGCGTCTGGCTGTTCCACCAGGTGAAGATCCAAAACAGCCATTTCAGGGGTTTGAAGCGCATTCGATCTCATTCCCAACGGTCTGCGGCTCCGCTCCCGGGCGGCCCGGCGAGCCATGGCGCATAACGCTTCTCGTCTGGCATTTGCGGCGGGAAATAGCAACTGCGCGGTGCAAGCGGCTCAGCCCCGGATCGCCACCGGCAGCCCATGCGCATCGACCCCGGGCGGGTCGGGAAAAACCCGCGCCTCGCGGCGTAAAATGCGCCGCGCGCTCCAGGCGCAGGCGCAGGCGTCGTGAAAATCGTCGGAGGCGGCGCCGCGCGGCTTTTCTTCGAGAAAATTCAAGTCTTCGAGAAAATCCAAGGCGAAGCCCTGCTGCGCCAAAAGCGCCTTGCGCTGCTTCATGCCGCTGTCGTTGATCCGGCCCTTGATCTTTTTGGCAAGAGTGGCAGCCCGCCGTTCATCAAGGCGAAGGAGACCTCGGGATGAACCTCGAAAACGCGGGTCCGCAGGTCCACCTTGTCTGTGAGCAGACGATCGATCTGTCGAATGCGGGGAAAAATCGAAAATACCTGGATTGAAAAGGCCTTAGATGGTTCCGAAGTCTTCCGCGCCACCGCGCAAGCCTGTGCGTAACCCTTGTCGTCAGCGCTATCGTCAAAAGTATAGACTGCCGCTCTCGACGGGACCGGAAAGACCGTGGCGCTGCGCGGCTTCAGAAACTCCCTGGCGGCCCGGTCCGGTTCACGCCCGCCCCGGCCGGTGCGCTCCGGCAGGCCGATCGGCATGTCGACGGCAATGGTTGCCTTGGGCGCGAAGGCGTCGACGAGCGCCTCGAAACTTCGAAAATCTTCAAAAATTTTCGCCCGCGCCGCGCCAATCTCGTCCCGCTCCAAGGAAACCGCGATCCAGCCGCCTTTGCAGCCGTCCACGCCGACGATCGGCGCCCCTCGCCGATCGGCCCCGATTTCTGGATTATTAACCATTTAGCCACTATATATAGATAGCAGCGGTTATCAACAGGCTAGATTATGATGTGGACAAAGCCTCTGGCAAAGCCGCTATTTTAATTCTGGCGATAGCCGAGGGCATCCATAACGAGTCAATGTGCCAGCCCCAATTCGCGATCGGGCGCAAGGCCGAGTTGCATAAATTCTTAAGGGACACGACCAATGCGGATCGAGCGGCGCTACACCAAACCCAACCAGTCTCCCTATGCCGAGATCGCGTTCCGCCTGACGAAAAGCGAGATCCGCAACCCTGACGGCTCGATCGTCTTCGCGCTCGACGGCGTCGAGGTTCCCGCCGCCTGGAGCCAGGTCGCGGCGGATATTCTCGCGCAGAAATATTTCCGCAAGGCCGGCGTGCCCGCGCGGCTGCGGCGAATCGAGGAAAACGCCGTTCCCTCTTTCCTGTGGCGCGGCGCGCCCGATGAGGCCGCGCTCGCCCTCCTGCCGAGATCCGAGCGCGAGCATGGCGAAATCTCCGCGAAACAGGTGTTCGACCGCCTCGCCGGGGCCTGGACCTATTGGGGCTGGAAAGGCAAATATTTCGACTCCGAGGCCGACGCCGAGGCCTTTTTCGACGAATTGCGCTTCATGCTCGCGCGCCAGATCGCCGCGCCCAATTCGCCGCAATGGTTCAACACCGGGCTGCATTGGGCCTATGGAATCGATGGTCCGAGCCAGGGCCATTATTACATCGACCACGAGACCAAAAAGCTCGTGAAGTCGAAGACCGCCTATGAGCATCCCCAGCCGCACGCCTGCTTCATCCAATCCGTCGCCGACGATCTCGTCAACGATGGCGGGATCATGGACCTTTGGGTGCGCGAGGCGCGGCTGTTCAAATATGGCTCCGGCACCGGCTCGAATTTCTCGAAATTGCGCGGCGAAAACGAAAAGCTTTCGGGCGGCGGCAAATCCTCCGGCCTCATGTCCTTCCTGAAGATCGGCGACCGCGCCGCGGGCGCGATCAAATCCGGCGGCACCACGCGGCGCGCGGCCAAAATGGTGATCGTCGACGCCGATCATCCCGACGTCGAGACTTTCATCGAGTGGAAGGTGAAGGAGGAGCAGAAGGTCGCAGCCCTCGTCGCCGGCTCGAAGATTTTGAAGAAGGCGATGAAGGCCATTCTACGCGCCTGCGTCAATTGCGACGGGCCCGGAGACGATTGCTTCAACCCCGAGAAAAACCCGGCGCTGAAGAAAGAGATCAAGCTCGCGCGCCGCGCTTTCGTTCCCGACGCCTCGATCAAGAAGATCATCCAGCTCGCCCGCCAGGGCCACACGAACATAGAGTTCGAGACCTTCACGACCGATTGGGATTCGGACGCCTATCTCACCGTCTCCGGCCAGAACTCCAACAATACCGTGCGCCTGACCGACGGCTTTCTGCGCGCCGTCGAGGACGACGAGGACTGGACCCTGACGCGCCGGCTCGACGGCAAGGCGCATAAGACCCTCAAGGCGCGCGACCTGTGGGAGAAAATCGCCTACGCCGCCTGGGCCTCGGCCGATCCCGGGCTGCAATATCACACAACGATCAATGATTGGCACACCTGCCCCGCCGCCGGGCCGATCGTCGCCTCGAACCCCTGCTCCGAATATATGTTCCTCGACGACACCGCCTGCAATCTGGCCTCGCTCAACCTGCTCCAGTTCCGCGATCCCGCATCGGGCGCGATCGATGTAGATTCCTATGAACATGCGGTGCGGCTATGGACGGTGGTGCTCGAAATCTCCGTCATGATGGCGCAATTCCCGGCCAAGGAAATCGCCCGGCTCTCCTATGACTACCGCACGCTCGGCCTCGGCTACGCCAATGTAGGAGGCCTCTTGATGTCCGCTGGCATCGCCTATGACAGCGACGCCGGCCGCGCGATCTGCGGCGCCTTCTCGGCGATCCTGACCGGCGTCGCCTATGCGACCTCGGCCGAGATGGCGCGCGAGCTCGGCGCCTTCGACGGCTACAAGGAAAACGCCGCCGCCATGTTGCGCGTCATGCGCAACCATCGCCGCGCCGCGCGGGGCGAGGCCTTCGGCTATGAGGCATTGTCGATCGCGCCGGTTCCGCTCGACCACGCCTCGCTGCGCGCGGTTCCGCTGTTCGAGGCGCTCGGCGAACGCGCCCGCGCCGCCTGGGAGCGCGCCGTCGCCGAGGGCGAGCGCCATGGCTATCGCAACGCGCAGGTGAGCGTCGTCGCGCCGACCGGCACGACCGGCCTCGTCATGGATTGCGACACCACCGGAATCGAGCCGGATTTCGCCCTGGTGAAGTTCAAGAAGCTCGCCGGCGGCGGCTATTTCAAGATCATCAACCGCGCCGTCCCCGAAGCCTTGCGCGTGCTTGGCTATCCGGGCCGAGATCGACGAGATGATCGCCTACGCCGTCGGGCGCGCCTCCTTGCGCCAGGCGCCTTTCATCAACCAGGCGAGCCTTCTCGCCAAGGGATTCACACAGGAAAAGCTCGCCGAATTGGAAGGCAAGCTCGAAACCGCCTTCGACATCAAATTCGTCTTCAACAAATGGACGCTCGGCGCGGATTTTCTCACCCACGCTTTGAAAGTTCCGGCCGAGAAGCTCGAGGATCAGAGCTTCGACCTCTTGAGCTATCTCGGCTTCACCCGCGCGGAAATCGACGCCGCCAACATCCATATCTGCGGCGCCATGACGCTCGAAGGCGCGCCCTATCTCAAGCAGGAGCATGAGGCCGTGTTTGATTGCGCGAGCCCCTGCGGGCGCACCGGCAAGCGCTATCTCTCGGTCGAAAGCCACATCAGGATGATGGCGGCGGCGCAGCCCTTCATCTCGGGCGCGATCTCGAAGACGATCAACATGCCCAACGACGCCTCGATCGAGGATTGCAAATCGGCCTACCTGCTCTCCTGGCGGCTCGGGCTCAAGGCCAATGCGCTCTATCGCGACGGCTCCAAGCTCTCGCAGCCCCTGCAGAGCCAGCTGATCCAGGACGATGACGACGAAGCCGAGGAGGCGGTCGAGGCGCTGGTCGCGGCCAACGCGCCGGCGCGGGCCTCGGCGGTGGCGGAAAAAATCGTCGAGCGCATTGTAGAGCGGATCGAGCGCATCCGCGAGCGCGAGCGCCTGCCCGACCGCCGCAAGGGCTATACGCAAAAGGCTGTTGTCGGCGGCCACAAGGTCTATTTGCGCACTGGCGAATATGTAGACGGCCGCATCGGCGAGATCTTCATCGACATGCACAAGGAGGGCGCGGCCTTCCGCTCGCTGATGAACAATTTCGCCATCGCGATCTCGGTCGGGCTGCAATATGGCGTGCCGCTCGAGGAATATGTCGACGCCTTCACCTTCACCCGCTTCGAGCCGGCGGGCCTCGTGCAGGGCAATGACGCGATCAAGAACGCGACCTCGATCCTCGACTATGTCTTCCGCGAACTGGCGATCTCCTATCTCGGCCGCAACGATCTCGCCCATATCGACCCGTCCGACATAGGGCCTGACGCGCTGGGCAAGGGCGAGGCCCAGGGCCGTCCGCCGCACGGGCGGCGCGCCGAGCGGGCCGGCGAAATTCGTCTCGCGCGGCTTCGTGCGCAACAAGGCCGACAAGCTGATGCTGGTGCAAGGCGGCGCGCAGGCCGAGCGCCCAAGGCGCGACAGCGTTGAAGAAGCGATCTCGAAATGGAGGTGGAGGCGCGAGCTGGGCCAGCTCGATTGGGCCACGCCCGCCGAACGCTCGGCCATAGCCGAAAAGCGCAACCAAGCGCGGATGAAAGGCTACACCGGCGAAGCCTGCGGCGAATGCGGGAATTTCACGCTGGTGCGCAACGGGACATGCTTGAAATGCGATACATGTGGGGCCACGCGGCAATTGGATACTAAAGTCGCCGATGATACCGGCCCACGCCTTGGATTTTCCGCTCCAGAGAGCTGGGGCACCTCTTCGACCTTCAGGAGACGCGAGGAAGCCCGCATGAAAGGCTATACGGGTGAAGCCTGTTTTCTGAATGCGGAAATTTCACCC
>CAWESJ010000006.1:0-4985 GCA_963811015.1 uncultured Alphaproteobacteria bacterium
GGTCACATTGCTCCATATGCGCCTCGAGATGCGCGGCTACGGCGTCCAGCGCCGCGTCAAGCGAATCATCATAGGAGGCGCCGGAGCCCCGCGCGCCGAGCCTTGCGAGCAGGGCCGCGCGCTGCGCCGGATCGGCGAAGAGCCCATGCACATAGCAGCCGCTGACCCTTCCATTCGCCGAGACCGCGCCATCCTTGCGGCCGTCGTCGAAGCAAAGCATCGGCCGGGCGCAATCCGGCCCGAAGGTTCGCCCAATGTGCATTTCATAGCCGGCGAAAGGCGCGCCGTTTTCCGCGCCCGCGCCGCGCACCGGCCCGAGCAGCTTGTCGCCAAGAAAATCAGTCTCGATATCGAGCAGGCCGAGCCCCGCCGCCGCCCCGGGCGGCCCCTCCAGCCCCAATGGGTCGCGACAAATTCGGCCGAGCATCTGATAGCCGCCGCAAAGGCCGAACACATGGCCGCCGCGCCGCACATGGGCGGCGAGGTCGATGTCCCAGCCCTCCCGGCGGAACGCGGCGAGGTCCGCGATCGTCGTCTTCGAGCCCGGCAGGAGCACGAGCGCGGCCTCGGCGGGCAAGGTCTCCCCGCTTTTGACCATCGCCAGCCGGACCTCGCCCTCGAGCGCGAAAGGATCGAGATCGTCGAAATTGGCGATGCCGGGCAGAACCGGGACGGCGATGGTGAGTCGCGCCGTCGCCCGGGGCCGGCGGCCGCGCGAGCGCGAGAGAATCCTCGGCGGGCAGGCGCGCCGCCGCCGGGCAAAAGGGGATGAGGCCGAGTCCCGGCCAGCCGGTATGGCTTTCGATCAGCCGCATGCCCTCGGCGAAAAGCGTGGGATCGCCGCGAAACCTGTTGACGAGAAAGCCCTTGATCATGAAGGCGTCGGCCGGATCGAGCACGGTTTTCGTTCCGACGATCTGGGCGATGACGCCGCCGCGGTCGATATCGCCGAAGAGAATCACCGGCGACGCCGGCGGCGCGGGCGAAGCCCATATTCGCAATGTCGTTTTGCGCGCAGATTGATCTCGGAGGCGCTTCCCGCCCCTTCGACAAGGACGAGATCGGCCGAGCCGCCGAAGCCGCGCGAAACTGTCCTGCACGGCGGCGAGCAGTTTCGGCTTCCACGCCTGATAGTCGCGCGCCGACGCCTGGCCGATGACGCGGCCAAGCGCCACGACCTGCGCCCCGCCGCCGTCATGCGGCTTCAGGAGCACCGGATTCATATCGATGGAAGGCGCGACGCCGCAGGCGCGCGCCTGCACCGCCTGGGCGCGGCCGATTTCGCCGCCGTCCGAAGTCGCCGCCGCATTGTTGGACATGTTCTGCGGCTTGAACGGCCGCACCGCAAGGCCGCGCTTGTGAAAGGCGCGGCAGAGCCCGGCGACGATCAGCGACTTGCCGACGTCCGACCCCGTTCCCTGCAGCATCAACGCCTTCGCCCGCCGCGCCATGGCTAGAGCATGACGCCGAAAAGCAGCAGCCGGTTTTCGGATGACGTCATGCTCTAATCCCTTGGTGAGAGACGGATTCAGACTTCAGATGGAACCGCGAAGCGATTCCATCTGAAGTCATCCGGCTCTAGAACTCGATGCCTTCCTGCGCCTTCACGCCGGCCTTGAAATGATGCTTGACCAGCGTCATCTCGGTCACGAGATCGGCCGCCTCGATCAAATCCGGCTTGGCGTTGCGGCCGGTGACGACAATATGAAGCTCGGGCCTGCGGGAGCGCAGCGCGGCGACCACATCTGCGAGAGGCAGATAATCGTAGCGCAAGGCGATGTTCAATTCGTCGAGCACGAGAAGCCTAATCCGCGGATCAGCCATGAGCTCGCGCGCCTTGGCCCAGGCGGCTTGCGCGGCGCGCATGTCGCGGCCGCGATCCTGGGTCTCCCAGGTGAAGCCTTCCCCCATCGTGTGCCAGGACACAAGCTCGGGGAAACGAGTAAGGGCCGCACGCTCCCCGGTCTCCCAGGCGCCCTTGATGAATTGCACGATTCCGCAAGGCCAGCCATGGCCGATCGCGCGCAGCAAAAGCCCGAAGGCGGCCGTGGACTTGCCCTTGCCAGGGCCCGTATGGACGATGAGCAGGCCCTTCTCACGGATGGTTTTGGCGGCGACCTCAGCGTCTTGCAAAGCCTTGCGCTTGGCCATTTTTTCCCGATGGCGGAGCGCTTCGAGCGCGTCGTCGGCCGCGCGATCCATGGCGTCACGTCTTTCAAAATAAGGCGATCCATGAGGCTTTAGCAGGTTCGGCGGATCAAGTCGCCGCCGCCATTTGTTATGAAGATGTTATGAAAATGCCCGAAAGCGCTGCAAAAACCAAGGCGTCGCCGCCGGCGGCCGAAAACCTAATAAACTTCCAGGCGGCGGAGGCGGCTTGATCGGACGCACAAGGTCGCCGACGCCGAACATCGCGGCCGGCATGTCCTTTAGCGCGCACGTATTGCGCGCGACAAATAGACCGGTTGTATTTTGTAGACTGGTTGTGTTTTGCCTGTGCATATCATGCGTTGGCTTCAAAGACGATTTAAAGACGCTCGGATGATTAGGCCTGATTTGCACTTTCCGCTTGCTAAACTGCGTCGGCTTAAGTATTCTCTTGGCAAAGTGTTTTTACTAGCTTGGGCGCAAAAATGATTCAGCTGAAAACGCCGCGCGGACTTGCCGTTGAAGTACCGGAAAAAGAATCGGAAGATCCTTCACCTAAATTCGGCATCGACAACTTGGCTGATTTCAGACGCTACTACCTGGAAAATGGCTACGCCATCATTAAAAACCTCTATTCCGCGGAGCAGTGCCAGCACATCAGAAAGCTCTGGGAAGGCGAGGTTAAGCCGTTCAAGGGATTTATGTACCGCCAGGCGACGGCGAAAGCGGAGCGGCATGTAAAAAACGATAAGGGTTGGATAATGAATCCAATTCTTAACCTGCAGAGCGTTGATCCGGATTACTTTCCTCAATTTCGCCGCTATGCGACCGACACTATTTTGGCGAACGGCGAATTAGGCAAGGCCTTCAAATCAATATTTGACGATGAGCCAAAAGTTGTTCAATCCATGTATTTCGAAGGAAACTCCGCGACATGGGAGCATCAGGATAGCTATTACCTGGACTCCGAAACAATCGGAGAAATGGCGGCGGCATGGATCGCTCTTGAAGACATAGTCGCGGAGGCGGGAAGATTTTTTATCTGCCCGAAATCGCACAAGATCAAGCTTGACGACCATAGCTTGCATAATAACATCGTCGAAAACCATGAGGGCTATATTGGTTCCGTCGTCGCAAAGATTAAGGAAGAAAAATTGCCGATTCGCGCGCCCCTCCTGAATCAAGGGGACGTTCTGTTCTGGAACGCGTTGACCATTCACGGCTCGTTGGACAGCCAGGACGCCAACCGCCCCCGGTCCTCCATAACCTGCCATGCGATTCCCAACAAAAAGAAATTCCTGCAACTTCAAACCCGCGTCCTGGATCCGGCCGCCGAAAGCATTAACGGCGTGAACATCCATAGGCCGAAAGATTTGGAGAAACCCAAAAACAAGGCTATCTTCTTCGTGGAGACGAAGTTTCCGAACGCCTTTTATTGGTTAAAGAAGCGAGCAATACTTTACGCGCTCACCAGAAAATCAGCCTGATTCGGCCGGCGCATCATAAGCTGGCGCTTCAATGGTCCCGATGCGCAGCGAAAACCGGCATGGATAAGGCAAGGGCATCGGATGCAGAAACCGCTCATTAAAGAGTCTCAAGCCGGCCTGTTGCATGACGGTCCGAGTTTCTCCCTCAGCCACCGCATATTCCGCGCCTTGTGGGGCGTCACATGGTTTTTTCTGGCGTCCTGGACTCCGCCTCCCTTTGTTGCTTGGCGGCGTGTTTTGCTGCGCTGTTTCGGCGCAAAAATCGGTCACGGCGCTTTTGTCTATGGAAGTTCGCGGATATGGTATCCGCCGAATTCGAAATGGGCGATCACGCCTCGATGGGATGGGCCGTGAATTGCTACTGCCAGGGCAAGGTGATCCTGGAGGATTACGCCAATGTGTCGCAATACGCCCACCTCGTGACCGGCACGCATGAAATCGATAATCCGAGCTTTCAGCTGATCACGAAACCGATAAGAATTTGTCGGCACGCCTGGGTGGCGTCGGATGCGTTCGTCGGACCCGGCGTGACGGTAGGGGAAGGAGCCGTTCTCGGCGCCCGAGCGGTCGCCTTCAACTCCTTGGAGCCTTGGACCGTCTATGTCGGCAATCCCGCGCGGCCGCTGCGCAAACGCAAGCAGGGGCTGACATCCCCGCCGGACGCGGCCTAGTCCGGTATTTCCGGGGCGTTTGCGCCCGTAAAAGCAAACTTGATTTTGCTGTATCAGCAAAACTTTAATCAGCGCGCGCGACCGGTATTTTGAAGCCCCCTTTTGGCGCGGGGTTCGCGGGCCGCTATTATCGGCTATTATTCCCGAAGAGCGGGCTTTTCCGACGGCGTCCCGTGGCCGACGCGGCGCCGGCCTGCATCCATGCGCGGCGCAAGCTTTCGCTGAACCTCCCGCTTGAAGCGCCCGCGCCTCAACCAGCGCCCGAAGGACCCGTCGCCGACATGTCTCGATCCGCATGACCAGCTTCGCCAAGATCCCGGCGACCATCATCACCGGCTTTCTCGGGGCCGGAAAGACGACGCTCATCCGTCATCTTCTGGCCACGGCCGGCGGCCGCCGGCTCGCCCTCATCATCAATGAATTCGGCGATGTCGGGGTCGACGGCGAGATTTTGAAAGCCTGCGGCGACGCCGCCTGCCGCGAGGACAGGATTATCGAACTCGCCAACGGCTGCATCTGCTGCACCGTCGCCGATGATTTCCTCCCCGCGATCGAACGGCTGCTGGCCTTGCCGGACCGGCCCGACCATATCGTCATCGAGACCTCCGGGCTCGCGTTGCCGAAACCCTTGATCAAGGCGTTCGATTGGCCCGCCGTGCGCTCCAGGCTGACGGTCGAC
>CAWESJ010000007.1:0-8950 GCA_963811015.1 uncultured Alphaproteobacteria bacterium
TGCCCGAGACGATCACAAGCCCGCGGATCAAATCCTCGACCCTGACCCGGCTGTTGAGCGCGGCGAACATGCTGGAGCCGCGCGCCGGCGCGCCGCCGTAGCGCCAGGCGTTTTCGCTGACCAGAAATTCGTCGTCGAGCTTCAGCCGCCCTTCGGCGATCTCATGAAAGACGAGCTCCGCCGTCATGACCTTGACCGTCGAAGCCGGAATGACCAGCGCGTCGGCGTCCTTCTCGAACAGCACGCTCTGCGTGTCCGAATCGATCAAAATGACATGCGGGACACTGGTTTGAACGGTTTGCGCGCAGGCTGCGCCGCAGCCGAAAAGAAAGAGCGTCGCAAACCAGGTGGGTCGGCTGAAGGCGACAAGTCGCGAAAGCCGGAGTTGCGAGAGCCGAGCGATCAAGAAATCCCCTCCACAGCGTTGCGCCGCCGCAAAAGATCAGCCGGCTTCGATCACTGAAAGGGTTTGCGCGCGGGAAAACCCGCGAGGACGCGCTTGAAGACGTCAGCGCGTCTGCCTTGGCTGACTCTGCGATCGAGGCGAACCTCTTTGGCGACCGCCAAACCCTGCACCGGACGCGGCGCGATTTCAATGCCCGCGGCAGGGATTTCAGCGTAAATTGGCCTGCCTCGTCCGCGTTGCGATCTGGCTTCGCGCGGCGGAATTCGTCCCAAGGTAGCCCGGCCGCGCCGGAGGCAAGGGCGCCGTCCCTGCCGGCGACGAAGACGCAATCCCTGCAAAAGGTCGGCTGACGGGAACCGGAACGGACGCGGCGGCCTCGTCGCGCGAGTCGCCGGTCGGGGCGGCCTCGGCCGTTTGCAAAGGCGCGCCTTCCGCGACCATGACGCCGCCTTGGCCCGGTCGACTGTCCATTTTCGCCGGTCCATCGGTCCGCAAGGTCGCCATCAGCTGTTGATCATCGGAGCCTTCCAGGCCGGCTGGACCAAGATATTCGACTTTGACCTTCGCCGTGCCTGTCCCGCGGAAGTCCAGGACTTCCGCCGTCTTCCGCGATACGTCCATGATCCGGCTCGAGTCGAAGGGGCCGCGGTCGTTGACGCGCACGATCATCGAATATTTGTTGCGCAGATTCGTGACGCGCGCGTAGCTCGGCAAGGGCATGGTCGGATGCGCCGCCGAAATCGAATCGATGTCATAGACTTCGCCATTGGCGGTGCGGCGGCCGTGGAAAGCGTCGCCATACCAGGAGGCCTGGCCGACCGCCGCATATTGCTTGGCGCTCGGATAATAGGTGTGGCCCGCCACCGAATATGGCTTGCCGACCATATAGGTTCCACCGCCGCGCGGCACCGGCTCGCCATAGGCGACGACGCGCGGGCTCGCCTGGCCATAGATTGAAGATGGAAAATATTCCTTGGAATGAGCGGAGGCGGCCCGCTGAACCGGCGGTTGCTGGGCGCAGCCGCCAAGGCTAGCGGCGGCGCCTCCGGCAAGGCCTGCGATCAGGAGGCGCGCGGGAGCGCTGCGCGCGATGCGGCGCGCGGCGAAGGCCAGACGCGCGGAAAAGACCATAGCAAGAGGATGCAATGGGAAACGCCAAAGCTGTTTTGCCCGCATCTCTATTCCTCTTGCTTCCTCAATTCGGCCTGTCGCGCATGGCCTGCCGCCGACGCGAATCCTTAAGGCTTCAGATCAATTGACCTGAACCTTCGCATTCGATCGGTTGCCGAAGGCTTAAAGGCCAAGGGCGACGCGCGTCGGCGGCTCCAGAGAGGCCGAGAATCAGACTTAAATTTGGCTTGGAAACGGCGAATTGGCTGCGCCTAGCCGAGCTGATATAAAAGCCTTGTTGAGTTTCAAAGGCTTACGAAATCATGCAACAGTCGGCATAAATCTCATCCCGGGAAAGTGGATTGACCGCAAAGCCCCAGTGCGACAAGCTTCTATAGCCGCGCGGGAATAGCTTTGCGCGTCCGAACCCCAATACTCAAGACCAAACTCAAGAATCGAGCTCGCCGTCCGCCAATGCCCCTCATGGATATATTCAACCGTCCGGCGGCTTCCCGCCGTCTGATGATTTGCACCGGCCCCTGCTGCAACAGCACCGGCGAGGCGCAGGCCCATCTCGACGCGCTGCGGGCGAAGCTCCTCGCCCCGGGCCTGGATGCGGAGATGATCGGCGAGGCGTCCTGCATTCGCCGCTCCTGTCTTGGAAAATGCACCGGCGAGCCCCTGGCCTTCGTGCATCCGGACGGGGTTTGGTATCGCGGGCTTTCCGGCGACAATCTCCTGCTTATTTTGCGCAGCCATGTTCTGAACCGACGGCCGGTGCCTGAGTTGATCCTCGAGGAGAACGCCTGAACGCGCCCGTAAATCCCTATCCGCCAGCCTAGATGTTGCAGACGAAATAAATGGTAAAACTGACTATAAATCCTTTAGAAATTGGCCGCCTTGGCCCTCTTGACGGACCCTTTGTCATATCGGTTGACGGCTCCGGCGCGGAGGGCGGCGCGAGCCGCGACGCGGAGACGCTTGGGGTCGTCGTCGATTTCGTGCGCGCCGTCGCCGCCGGCGTGTCGGTCTACAATGGCAAGGCCCTGGAGGAGTCGAGCAATTTGAACTCCTTCGCCGGCGAAGTTTTTGAAGAGCTGCTGGCCGAGGCGCCGGAGGCCGCGGCGCGGCTCGAGAATCTGACGCTCGATTGCAGCCGCCTGCCGGAGGCCGTCAAAAATCATCCGATCTGGCGGCTCGACCGGGCGATCCTGCGCACGCTTCCAGGCGCAAAATTCATCGATTGAGGACTGAACAGGACGTGAGAAACGCGTTCAACCGGGCGCGCAAGCCCTCAAGCTCCTTGGTTTCGCATTCCCAAATGATCAGCACGTCCCAACCTAGGGCGACGAGCGCGATCGCGGCCTCGGCGTCGCGCGCCATGTTGCGCGCGATCTTGGCGCGCCAATAGGCGGCGTTTGTCTTAGGGATTTGGCGCCGCGCTTGCAGTCATGGCCATGCCAGAAGCAGCCGTTGACAAAGATCGCCTTGCGCCGCCCGGGAAAGACCAGATCCGGGCGTCCGGGAAGCGTCTTGCGGTGAAGCCGAAACCTGAAGCCCAGGCGATGCGCCAGCGAGCGGACGCGCATTTCCGGCCGCGTATTCGTCGATTTCACCGCGCGCATTACAGCGCTGCGCGCGGGGTCAGTCACCGGCGCGCTTCGCGCGGCGCTCGGCCCCTGCCCGCTCATGCCGCCGCGGAGACAGAGGCGCCACGACAGGCGAGGATCGGCTCGAGCAAATGTTCGGCGATGTGCCGGACGACGGGAACCACGACGCCGTCGCCGGTGAGATGATAGGCCTCATTGTAGTTTTTTGGGAGCCTGTACTCGTCCGGCAAGCCCATCAGGCGGGCGGTCTCGCGCGCCGAGATCAGCCGCGATTTCACGCTATTCCCCTCGACGACGAGCAGAAGCTGCCGGCTGGAGCCCCCGGCCGGCGTGCGCAGGCACCCGGACATGTCGTCAAAGCGGGCTTCGGCGCGCTGGACCTTGGTCCCATTGGCGTCAAAGCGCGTGCGCCTATAGATGCAGCCGACCATGCGGCGTCCGGCCGATTTCGCTTTCTCGACTTTCAAAAGATTGACGTCGCTCATGAGCGACAAAAGGCGCTTTGTTTCCGCCTCGCTCCGCCAGCCGACGCCGGTCGGCTCGTCTTCGATCAGATCCGAAAGGCCGATGTTGCGGGCTCGCGGCGCAGCCATGCGCCACCAGACCCAGGACTGCTGGACGCGGCGAGGCAGCGAATTGAAAGCCTCTTGGAGCGCCGGAGTATGCCAAATGGCGGGGGCGCTTTCCCGCACCGCCGGCGGAATTTGCAAATCCTTCCGAACGCCGATCACAAAGAGCCGCGGCCGCGATTGCGGAAGAAAAAGAGCCGCATCGACGATGATCGCGCCATAGGCGTATCCGGCGTCGTGGAAATGGCTGCAAATGGCGGCGAAGTCGCGGCCTTGATGCGACGTGAGCGCCCCGTTCACATTTTCCAAGACGATGAGATCGGGGCCGCGACCTTCGGCGATCAGGCCGTTCATCACCTTCCAGAAAGCGTAGAAGGTCCCGCTCCGCTCGCCCGCGAGTCCGGCCCCGCCGCCCGCCAAGGACAGATCCTGGCAGGGAAAAGAGGCCCAGGCCAGATCGGCTTTCGCCTTGGGAAGATCGGCTGCGGTCAAGAGCCTGATGTCGGCGGTCTTAAGCTCGGCGGAGCCCCAGTTGAGCCGATAGGCGGCGCTTTTCCTCAGATCGAAATCATTCGCGAAAAGGCAGCTCCAGGCTGGGCCAAGGCCCGCCCGCGCCATGCCGCCCCCAGCGAAAAATTCGAAATATGCAGGCATTGCTCTTCGTTTCCCCGGCGACCATGCCCGCATTGGGCCGATTTGCGAAGAAGCGCCAGGATGATTTCAGTCGGTCCGCGTCCCGCCCCGATCGGCCTCTAATTCGCTCAGGCGCTGGTCCAATGCGCTCACCCGATCCGCGAGATCCCTTTGGCGGCTTTCAAGATCGTCCATCTTTGCGCAGGCTCTGCGAATTTCGCCGGCAAGTTCGGCGGCGAGCTCTGACGCGGGTTCGCTGCAGGCCGGTTGGTCCTCGCGCGGCGCGCCTATAGCGAACCTTTTTAGGACCTCCTCCGGATTCTCTCCCGACAGACAAGCCATTTTCAACGCCTCGAGGGCAGCGGAAGGCATTGGCCGCGCGGAATCACCGCTGGGCTCGCGTGGCGCCAGCGCTTTTCCCATGGTCAGCAGCGCCGCTCTTGCGGATTCTTGATCCGCCCCAATTTCCGCGCTCATGCGCCCGGCTCCGTGTCATGGTTTTGCGTTTTCGGGCAATTCGCATGGCGACCCCGGCAGGGTTCGAACCTGCGGCCTGCCGCTTAGAAGGCGGCTGCTCTATCCAGCTGAGCTACGGGGTCAAGCCGTTTTCGCCGCGGGCTCAATGGGTCCATTGGCCGAGACGGGTGAATTTGAAATTATCGGAATAGGACAGGATCAGCCGAGCGCTCGGCTTATGCTCCTCGACCCGATAGGCCAAGCTGTTGCGCTCGGCATAGGCGATCGCCTCTTCCTTGGTTCCAAAGCTCAGCCGGATCTGGCTTTTCATGTCGCCCGAGCTCGTCCATCCCATCAGCGGCTCGATTTGGCGGGGCTCCTCCGGCTCGAACTCGAGCACCCAAAGCTTTGCTTTAGCTGCGCCGGACTGGGTCGCGGTTTTAGACGGGCGGTAAATCCGAGCGGTCATTGGGTCATCCGAGATTTCAAGCAAGGCCTTTATCGACAAAACGCGCTTCGCATCGCGAGGATGGTCGGGGCAGCAGGATTCGAACCTGCGACCTGAAGTACCCAAAACTTCCGCGCTACCAGACTGCGCTATACCCCGCGCGCTTGGCCGAAATCGGTCATCGCGCCTTTCGCTAACATGCAGGCCCGGCGCAAACAAGATCGGCCGCTCGGCGCAATCGGCGCCGGGCCGGATCAATCGCCGAAAGCTGGATAGCGCAGAGCGTCGCCGATCTTCAAGCCTATCTTCGCCGCGACGCCGGCGTTGAGCTCGAGCACCGCATAGGTCGGCGCGCCGGACGGGATGATCTTTTCGGACAGGGGCTCGGCGTTCTCGGCGAGGCCGACCACCCTGCCGGTCTTGCCGATGAAGACCATGTCGAGCGGCAAATAGGTGTTCTTCATCCACATGGCGACCGGCCGCTCGGCCTCGAATAGGAACAGCATGCCGCGGTTTTGCGGCAGAAATCTCCGAAACATTAGCCCGCGCTGCCTTTGCTCCGGCGTGCGCATGACCTCGACGGAAAAGTCATGCGCGCCACCAGCCGTGACAAGCTGAAGCGTCTCCAGCCCTTCCTGGGCCGCGCCCTGGCCTGTTTCGGCGGCGAGCGGAACAGAGCCCACCAAAAAAATCGCGACAATAACCGCCTGCAGAGACAATAAGAGAGCTGGTCCCGCGCCCTTGCGCGCGCGCCGCCGCGTCACATCCGCCAAGTCGACAGCCTTCCATTTCCGTCGCCCCGCAAGGCGCATGTATTTCCACCGCCGGCCCTCACCCGCTCTCTTGTCCAGGTCGGAAGGGCGATTACCGCGGCAGGACCCTTTTACTGCGATATCAGCTAATGCGAAACCGGAGCGGCCGCGTTGAGCGGACGCACTTCGGCCGCCATCAGGCCCTTGGGGCCGTCGCCGAACCGGGCGAGCAAACTTTCTCCCGGCCGCAGCTCGGCGATCCCATAATGGCGCAAGGTTTCCATGTGAATGAAAATGTCCTGCGTGCCGTCTCCGCGCGTGAGGAAGCCGAAACCGCGCGTGCGATTGAACCATTTGACGACGACGATCTCAAAACCGCCCGCCGGCGCGATCTGGACATGGGTGCGCGGAGGCCGCGTTTCGGCGGGATTTATCGCCGTCGATGCGTCCATTGAGATGATTTTGAGGACTTGAAGGCCTTTGGCGCGGCGGATCGCCTCGCAGACGACATGCATGCCCTCATAGGCCGATTGAAAACCATCTTTGCGCAATGCGGTGACATGCAAAAGAACGTCGGGGCCGCCGTCATATGGCGTGATGAAGCCATAGCCCTTGCCGGCGTCGAACCATTTGATCTGTCCGGAGACTTCAACCAGCTCCAGAGCTTCAATGCGCGACGGCTGCGCGGCGAAATCAAGCCGAAGCGATCCGGGAATTTCTTCGTCCAAGGACGCCTCCCATAATGCCTGTGCGCGGCTCGGGGACGGGCGCCGCGAAAAGCGCAATCTCCAGCAAAAGAATCATGCTTGGCCACGCCTAATGACCCGAAGATAGCATTCATGTGTCAAGGTAAAAGGTGGGAGCGCGCAGGAAATTGTGGATGACGAAAAAAACAACAAATCTATGTCATCCAGACAACAATAACGCGCCATTTTTGGCCGCGGCGCCACATTCAAAGGCGCGAATTGGCTGGGGGCGGTTTGCGGCTCGCCGCGCCGCTCCGACGCTCGGGTCGATCAGGCTGAGAAAGGCTCGAGAATGTCGCCTATGTCTCCGCGCAAGACGAGATCGGCTTCCGAATCGAGCGGAGTAGGCTCGCCGTTCACGATGACGAGACGCGCTTTGTACAAGCGGGCGAGCGACGGAAACGAGGCGGCCGGATAGACAATGAGCGAGGAGCCGATCGCAAGGAACAGATCGCAATCGATCGTCGCCGCATGCGCGCGGTGCAACGCCTCCGCAGGCATGGCTTGGCCGAAGGAGACCGTCGCCGATTTGACGGCTCCGCCGCATTTCGCGCAGACGGGCGCCGCGCCGGTCGCCTCGAAGTCGCGACGAATATCGGCGAGTTCATGGCGCGCGCCGCAGGATAGGCAGGCGGCGTAGGAGCCGTTGCCATGCAATTCGACGATTTGCTCCTCGATCGCGCCCGAGATTTGGTGCAAATTATCGATATTCTGCGTGATGATCGCGGTGATCTTGCCCGTGGACATAAGATTGGCCAGCGCGTAATGACCGCGTCCCGGTTGCGCCATCGCGTAAATATCGTCCAAGGCGAATTTGCGCCGCCAGGCCTCCTCGCGCATGAGAACGTCGGCGACGAAAACGTTGAAATCAATCGGCTTGAACTGCATCCAGGGCGAGTTTTTGGAGCGAAAATCAGGCACGCCGCATTCGGTCGAGATGCCGGCGCCCGTAAAGGCCACGATTTTGGACGCTTGGTCTATCGCGCCGCGCAAGGCGGCGCGCGCCTCTTCGACATGCGTCAAAATCACGGATATGTCCTCCAAATGGATCAGCGCTAGAGCCGGATGAGGAAGAGCAGCTACGGTTTTCCGCCCGCATCCCGCTCTAAACTCTTGGAATCGATCACGTTCATGATTTTGGATTGATTCGATCCAAAATCATCATGGTTTAGAGCATGTTCCGAAAAAGTTGATCGACTTTTTCGACATTGAGACATCGGATATATCCGATGTCTCATAAGAACATGCTCCAACGCTTTGAATTTGAGCAATTTCTTATCGACCGAATGAGGCCATTCGGTCGGAAAGCGCTCTAAGGGCGCATCCGCTGGCGCTCCACGTGGGCGGTCAAACTCATGCGCCGAGTTCGCTATCGCAAATTTCAGACCTCGACGCTGTTCCTTGCAAATGCGATGAAGGCGTTGGCTGCGCCTTCGCATACACGTTCTTTGCAGCATTCGCCGCCGCCAATCCCCCGCCGAAGACGGACAAAGCAGCTACGGTTTTCCGCCCGCATCCCGGTCTAATCTCTTGGACTTCGGTCGCGTTCATGATTTTGGATGACTGTAATCCAAAATCATGAAACTGGTCTAATAGGGGCCTTGCTGGACAGTCAATCGCAAGCTCATTCGTCCCTCGTTGAACGAGATCAAGGAGCAGATTAGTCCACCCCGCCGTCCAACTCTTCAGCCACAGAAGAAACCGGTCCCGCCGGATCAGACCAATGCGGAGAATTTTTATTACGTGAAGCAGATGCAGGCCAGGACTCCCATGGTCTTTGTCCTGCGCGATGGCGAAACCCTGCACGGAGTCATCGAGTGGTATGACAAGTGTTGCCTCAAGGTGAATCGCGACGGCCAACCCAACGTTTTGATCTACAAGCCCGCCATCAAGTACATGTACAAGGAAGGCTAGGCGCCGGCGCCCGGGCCGCATTTTGTAGTCAGAAACATAAAGACCACAAAATGTTGTGGACTGCCGTGATTGGCCTACCCTGACATAAAATCGGTTACTACCTGACCCTCTTCGCGTCCAATCACTTTAACTTGTCTTCACAGCCGCAAAACGAAGGCGCATGTAATCCGCAGTCCATCGCCCTTGCGCATCGCAGAGCACGGGCCTTAGCAGCGCCGTGACTTCATCGAGGAACGCGTTCCTCTCGCCCGGTGGCAGCGCGCAGCAGTACGCGTTGGCGAATGTCTCAACCACCCGCGCATTCCT
>CAWESJ010000008.1:0-4012 GCA_963811015.1 uncultured Alphaproteobacteria bacterium
CGCCGTGCTTTCGGCGATCTGCGCCTGAAGTATACCGCGATGGCATGGGCGTCATCCACGGCGCCGCATAAGCGGAATGTCCGTGATTTACCGCATGTTTATATTTAATATTTACGCCGAAAAATAAAGTATATAAAAATAACAATATGAAAGAAATCGCTTAATTGCAAAATTTATATTTATTCACGTTTGATTTGCCGGCTGATGTAAACGCGCGATTCAGCCTGTTGCTTAAACTGGCTTTCACCGGCCGCTCTTATTTTCATTGCTCGGAGGCGCAAAATGCAATCGCGCCGCGATTCGAAAATGCGAGGATTATCAAGTCATGATCAATGCGCTGAAGAGCGATGCGTCGCAGCCCCGCGTCGAGCGGATCGCTGAGGTCCGCCCCGCCTATCTCGAAGCCTTGACCTTGGTGGAGCGGCTGCATCGCCGCCTGCTCGATGTGATCAAGGATGAATTCGACCGCCGCGGCCGCAGCGACGTCAACTCGGTTCAAGCCTTGCTGCTCTACAATATAGGCGACAAGGAGTTGACCGCCGGCGAATTGCGCACACGGGGATATTATCTTGGCTCGAATGTCTCATACAATGTGAAGAAGCTCGTCGAGACCGGCTATCTTCATCACGCCCGCTCGCGCGTCGACCGCCGCGCCGTTCGCATTCGCCTGACCGACAAGGGCCGCGGCGTGCATGAGGTCGTCGCCGGCCTCTATGACAAGCATGTCGTCACGGTCGAGCAGATCGGCGGCATCAGCTTCGATGAATTCGGGCGGCTGAACCAGTCGCTGGCGCGGCTGGAGAGGTTTTGGACCGATCAGATAAGGTTCAGGCTTTGACGGGAGTTCGCCCCGCCTTTTCCTGGACGCATCCTCCGCGACGGCTGTCGGCGGCGCCCCTTGATGGCGCCGAAGGCGAGCCCCGTTCCCGCCGCGTTTGTCGCGCCGCTGACATGATCCTGACATGAGTGCGCGCGCGTGACGCAAATCGCGCCTGTTCGCCACAGAATCGCCGCTCTGTTTCTGTCTTGTTAACCATCAAGGCGCTAACGTCAGGAAAAGGCGCTCACGCTGCTTTGACTTGCGGCGGGGGCCTCGAAATGCTTTTCGGAGAGCGATAGCTGCGCGGCGCGCGTCAAAAGGCTCGCTTTTCCGCCAAGCTCTTGCCAAGCTCCAAAGTTCTTGGCGAGTTCCAAGCTCTTGGCGAATTTGATGCGCGGGAAACACACTGGCGCGACGGCGCAAAGCTTGGCGGGCCAAGATGCGCAAACAAGTCGAACGCGCAGGCAAGTCGCGCGCAAAATTGCGGGTCCAAAGGTGGAGTTCAAGGTGACAACAGATTTGCTCGGCTTGGCGCGTCGCGATCTGGCGCGCAAATCGATCTTCGCCGCCGTGTTCGCCGGCTTGGGATCAATTTCAACCGTCGGCGCGTTCGCGGCGCCGGGCGGCGGATTGTTCGACGAGCAAGCGGAATGGGCGCAGCGCTATGACGCCGATCCGCGTCTCGCGATCGCCCGCTCGAACACGCCGGTCCTGTCCGTGCAGACGATGTCGGCGACCGAGCAGGCGATCGAAACCTACCGTCAGATCGTCGCCAACGGCGGCTGGGGCATGGTCCCCGCCGGGCATGTGCTGAAGCTCGGGGTCAATGGGCCGGCGGTGGTCGCGCTGAGGCGGCGGCTCGCGGCGTCCGGCGATCTCGATCCGTCGGTCGGAGGCTCGCCGGTGTTTGATTCCTATGTCGACGCAGGCGTCAAGCATTTCCAGGCGCGCCATGGCCTCAGTGAAACCGGAATGGTCTCGCGCGAGACCTTCACCGCGCTCAATGTGCCGGCCGACGTGCGGTTGCATCAGCTTGAAATCAACCTGGTTCGCCTGCGCTCCTATTCCGGCAATCTCGGCGAACGTTTCGTCATGGCTAATATTCCCGCCATGGCGGTCGAGACGGTCGAGAACGGCGTGGTCGCCACCCGCCACAACGCCGGCGTCGGCAAGATCGACCGCCAGTCGCCGGTCATGATGACCAAGGCGATCGACATTAATTTCAATCCCTATTGGACGGTGCCGGCCTCGATCATCCGCAAGGATCTGATCCCGCGCATGCAGAAGGACGCCAATTACCTGAACGACCACAAGATCCGCATCTTCAACAAGGAGGGGCAGGAGCTGCAGTCGGATCAGGTCAATTGGAACTCGCTCGAGGCGATCAATTACAGATTCCGCCAGGATCCGGGCGGCGACCTGAACTCGCTCGGCGTCGTGCGAATCAATATCAACAATCCCTATGGCGTCTATATGCACGACACGCCCGAGAAGGGAATTTTCGGCGACGACGACCGCTTCGTCTCGTCCGGCTGCATCCGCGTCCAGAACGTGCGCGACTATGTGACCTGGCTGTTGAAGGACACGCCCGGCTGGGACCGCGAGCATATCGACGAGGCGATCCGGTCCGGGCAGCGCATCGACGCCAAGCTTGCTGCGCCGGTGCCGGTCTATTGGGTCTATGTCACGGCCTGGGCCACGCCCGAGGGGCTCGCCCAATTCCGCGAGGATATTTATCAGCGCGACGGCTTTGGGTCGGTGGCGGCCAACGCCTCCGAGGCGCCGATCCAGCAAACGATCCAGCCCGTGCCGCTGCCGCAGGCGCAGCCGGCCGCGGTCAGCGCCCGCAGCCAGATGCTGGAGCCTCTGAACGACGACGAATAGGCGGGCGAGGGGCGAGGCGACCCGCCGCCGCGCCCCAATCGGTTGGCTTCGCTCGTCCCCCCGCGCCGACGCGGCCTCGGCTATTGCCCGCGACAAGGCGGCCGCGCGCCGATTGTCGCGCGCGGAATGTCATGCTAAGGCCATTGGCATTCACAACTCGAAAGCCGGGCGGTTCGCGGAGTTTCTCCGTTCCCGAAGCGCGCGCCCGGCGCTTTCACAGGAGCTCGCAAGCATGAGCCAGTCCCACGCCGAAGCCGGCGGCCCGGCGCGCAATTCCTTTTTCGCCGCGAATCTTGCCGAGTCCGACCCGGAAATCGCCAAGGCGGTCGAGCTGGAGCTCGGCCGGCAGCAACATGAAATCGAGTTGATCGCTTCGGAAAACATCGTCTCGAAAGCCGTGCTCGAGGCGCAGGGCTCCGTGCTGACGAATAAATACGCCGAAGGCTATCCCGGCCGCCGCTATTATGGCGGGTGCCAATTCGTCGACATCGCCGAAACGCTCGCGATCGAGCGCGCCAAGAGGCTGTTCGATTGCGGCTTCGCCAATGTCCAGCCGAATTCCGGCAGCCAGGCGAATCAGGCGGTTTTTCTCGCCCTTTTGCAGCCGGGCGACACGTTCCTCGGGCTCGATCTTGCGGCCGGCGGCCATTTGACCCATGGCTCGCCGGTCAATCTCTCCGGCCGCTGGTTCAAGCCGGTCGCCTATGGCGTGCGCCGCGACGATCATCTGATCGACATTGACGCCGTGGCGAAGCTCGCCGAAGAGCACAAGCCGAAGCTCATCCTCGCCGGCGGCTCGGGCTATCCGCGCCATTGGGATTTCGCCGCCTTCCGCGCCATCGCCGATTCGGTCGGCGCCTATTTCTTCGTCGATATGGCGCATTTCGCCGTGCCCCTACCCTGAAGTTTACCGGGAGGCTTGGGAGTTCTTCGGGAAGAAGACGGGTCGGCGCTAGGGGGTGAGGGATTGGGCGGCGGTGGTTAGGGCGGCGGGCAGGGCTGCGGAAGTAGCGGGGAACGCCGCCTTGGGCGGGCCGGTCTGGCTGCCGCCGCCGCGTCCGCCGAGTCGGGCGAGAGTTTGTTTCAGGAGCGCGCCCATGTCGTGGGGCTGGCCGAGAGATTGAGCTTGGACGAGCGCGGGCTGGGGCGAATCGGTGGCGAGCGGAGCAATTCTGCGGGAGTTTGGCGGGTGAGTTTCTGGGCGAGGAGCTTGAGGAAGTTGAGGTCGCGGCCGGAGAAGGTGCGAACGACGAGCTTGCGGCCGTGGGATTCGGGAGTTTCGGCTAAGAGGGTTGCGGCCTGGGCAGG
>CAWESJ010000009.1:0-7153 GCA_963811015.1 uncultured Alphaproteobacteria bacterium
AATTAACCCCGGAAGAAGCGGAAGCCAAGCGGCGGGCGACGAAAATTTGCAGTTGCAAGGAAGTCGATCGCGGCACGATCGAGGACGTTATTCGCGCCAAGTCTTTGACGACTGTCGACGAAGTCACCGCTGCCACGGAAGCCGGAAGCGGCTGCACCGGCTGCTGCGAAGATATTGACGAGATCCTGTCGGAGGTGGTTGCGCCGATAGCAATGGCGGCGGAGTGAGGTTGCGAAATGGCTATCGTCACGATCGGCAAGAAGGCTTGCACCGTTAATCCGTTGAAGATGAGCCAGCCGATCGGCGGCGCGCTCGCTTTCATGGGAATTCGAGACAGCATGCCTTTGTTTCACGGTTCGCAGGGCTGCACGTCCTTTGGGCTCGTTCTTTTCGTTCGTCATTTCAAGGAAGCGATTCCGCTCCAGACTACTGCGATGAGTGAAGTGGCGACGGTGCTTGGCGGATATGAAAATGTCGAACAGGCCATCGTTAACATATCCAACAAGCAAAGAGCCCGGTTGATCGGCATTTGCTCGACCGGCGTGACCGAAACCAAAGGCGACGACGTCGACAGCTACATCAAGCTGGTGCGTCAGCAACATCCCGAATTGAACGATATTTCGTTGGTCTACGTTTCGACGCCGGACTTCAAGGACGCCTTTCAGGATGGGTGGGAGAAAACTGTCGCAAAGATCATCGAGGTGCTGGTCAAGAAGCCGCCGGAGGATGTGGAGCGCGATCCGAAGAAGTTGGTTGTGCTGCCCGGCTCTCATATGACGCCCGGCGATCTTGACGAGTTGCGCGACATTATCGAAGCCTTCGGCTTCGAACCTTTGTTTTTGCCGGATCTCGCCGCTTCGCTCGATGGTCATATTCCCGATGATTTTACGCCAACGACTCTCGGCGGAATTTCTCTGGAAGAGATCGCCGATCTGGGCAATGCGTCGCATGTTATCGCGATTGGCGAGCATATGCGTCTGGCTGCCGAAAGGCTGAAGGAAAAGATCGGCGTTCCCTATAAGCTTTTTGATCGAATTATCGGCTTGTTGGCGACAGATAGCTTGTTCGCTCATTTGATGGAGATTAGCGGACGAGACACGCCGACGAAATTCAAGCGGCAACGTAGCCAATTGGTCGACGCGATGTTGGACGGCCACTTCCACACGGGTGGCAAGAAGATTGCTATAGGGTTAGAGCCGGATTTTCTTTTCGATCTCTCGAGCTTTCTTGCCGATATGGGATGTGTGATCGAGGTTGCGGTTTCGACCAATTCGGGGCCAATTCTCGAAAGGGTTCCCGCCGAAATCGGTTCTAATCGGCGATTTGGAAGATTTGGAGACGATGGCGCCTGGATGCGATCTCTTGATCACGCACGCGCATGGGCGGCAGGCCTCCGAACGGCTGCATATTCCATTGTTTCGGATGGGATTGCCGATCTTCGATCGGTTGGGGGCCGGACACATCACTTCGGTTGGCTATCGCGGGGCGCGCGATCGGATCTTTGATATTGCGAATATGTTCATCGCTAATGCGCATGTTGCGAGGCCCGATACTTGGTATCCGCATCCCGTCGGCGAGTCGGAGAACAATTCGTTTGTCCCTACGGCCGCGCATTGAACCCATGTTTGGCCAGATCGCACTGCAAACATGAATGGGAGGTCGCATGAAGGTCGCGTTTGCTACTCAGGATTTGCTTAGGGTCGACGCTCACTTTGGGTGGGCGAAGAATATCTCGATTTACAACGTGTCTCCAGACGGACACGAGTTTCTCGAGACGATCGAATTCAATGGCGACCTTCAGGAAGACGGCAATGAGGACAAGCTCGAGCCGAAAATCAACGCCGTCAAGGATTGCGCGATTCTGTATGTTGCCGCGATTGGCGGATCCGGCGCCGCGCGCGTCGTAGCGAACAATATTTTTCCGATGAAGGTCAAGGAGCCGGAGGCGATTTCGGAGCTTTTGACCAAGTTGCAGGATGTCTTGAAGGCGCCTGCGCCGCCGCCATGGCTTCGCAAAGCCATGGCCAAGAACGCAGAAAAAGAGGACGTCAGTTACGACGATTGAGGCGCACCATGTCAGAAGTTGCAGTAGTTGCGGAAAAGCCGCCGGCCGTTGATTCGGTTTTCGTGAAAGAATTGATCAAGCAATGGCGCGCGCAGGATATGCACGGCGCTTGGGACGGGAAAACGGATCTCGATCTGATCGAGCCCTATATCGTCAATAAGGCGAAACGGAAGGAAATTCCGCTGGTCGGCGATCCCGATCCGGAGACACTGTGGCGGCTGGAGCTTTTCTACAACGCCATAGGCCTCACCATTGAGCGGTCAACCGGCTGCATGGTCTCTCCGATGATGAAAATGTCGCATGAAGGGTTCGGCCGCATGATCTTGATGGCCGGCCGACTGATTGTCGTGAACAAAATGCTTCGGGACGTACATCGCTATGGCTACGACAGCCTGGAAAAGCTCGCGGAGGAAGGGGAGAAGGCGGTCTCCGCCGGGATCGATATGATCAATAAATTTCCCGAGGTCGCGAAATATTGAGGTTTACGAAGGAGCCGGAGGTCGTTGATGAGTGATGCGGAATTGTTGAAGGCGGAGATTAAGAAGCTCTCCGCGAAGGCGATGCAAGCCAAGATGGACTTGCACGATCTTTCGGAGGAGTTGCCGATCAATTGGCAACAGATTCCTTCGGTGGCTCAGCGCGCTGTCGAGGCCTTCGAGCTATTGGAAAGCAAGCGCGCGGAGCTCAGCGCGTTGTCGCCGGCGTAAGCGGCATGTCCAGCTAAGGGAATAAGACGATGGAAGACAAGGCGACGCGGGATGGGCGCATGTGGGAGCCCGAATTCCTGACCGCGATTGATCCGGATACATGCATCGGCTGCGGGCGCTGTTACAAGGTTTGCGGCCGCGATGTCATGACGTTGAAGGGCGTCAACGCCGATGGCGATATCCTCGAACTCGAAGACGAGGATGACGATGACTTTGACCGCAAAGTCATGGCGATGAACGACATAGGCGCCTGCATCGGGTGCGGCGCTTGCGCCCGGGTATGTCCGAAGGACTGCCAAACGCACACCAAGGCCGGCGAATTGGAGGAACTTGGGGCTTAGGCCATGCGATTGGTCGAAACTTCTGAAAAGGAGTCGGGCGGCGCTTCCTGCGGGCGCGACGATACTCGGGCGCGATCGGACCAGAGCTTCGATCGGCATGTCCTTGGGCGCGTTTTCCTGCATTCGGCGAACGAAGCTGACCGGCTTCAGGAGTTGATCGCGGCCCGGCTTGGGGTGAACGGCGACGGATTCGCCGCCTTGGCGCGATATTTGGGGGTCGAGGGTTGCGACGATCTCTCCGACGAGAGAAAGGCCGAGCCCGAAGAAGAGGAATTGATGGTTCGCACTCTGCTGATGCAGAATTGTTCGAACGATGGGCCAGTGGGTCGCTGGCTTGCCGCGATAGTCGCGCGGCGCTCTTTGGAGAGCAATCATTTGTGGGAAGATCTCGGGCTCGCCGAGCGGACCGATCTTTCCAAGCTTCTGCTGCGGCATTTTCCGGGTCTCGCTGAAAAAAACACGCGGAACATGCGCTGGAAGAAGTTCCTCTATCGGGCCTTATGCGAGGCGGAGGGTTTCTCTATGTGTCCCTCGCCGACCTGCGATTCCTGCGCCGAGTTTCATATTTGTTTTGACGACGAGTCCGGCCAATCGGCTTTGGCGCGCGCGGGGCGCGCGGCGCAGGAAAATTGAGCTTTGGGTTTGTCTCGATGAAAATTCGGAACAGGCTTTGGCCCGCGGCGGGTAAAAGCTTCGGCCGGTTTTGAAGAGTTTGGAGATGCGCCGCCGGTTTGGCTCGACGTCACGCTCTTTGTCTTTGCTGAGGGACGGATTGAAATTGCAGTCGGGAGCGGGCATGAGGGTCTCTGTCGCGAGCTCTCATGAAGGCAACCGGCTGAGGGCCATGGTCCGAAGAGATTGCCCGGTTTTTTCGGAACAGGTTCCGACATGTTGGGCCTTTGGCGTTTCCTGATCAGGCGCTTTGCCTGATCAGGAAACGCATTCGGGCGCTCGCACAATTGGCGGGATCGGCGATGCGAAACGGGGCGGGCCGCGCAGAGTTGCGCGAAGACGCCGTGGCTAGCCGAAACGCGGCTTGCGCAAGGCGCGTTGGGCGGTTTGGGGTCCGTTTCGCGATCGCGCATGCGGTTGGCTGCGTCGGTCAGGTCCGGATCGCGACAGATGCGGGGCCGAGTTGGAGCGCAGATTTTGGGGATTGCGGCTTGGCTTAAGAATTGCTTATGTCACCGCGGATAGGAATGGCCAAGGAGGTTCGCTGATGATTTCTCTTACCGACACTGCGCTCAATGCGGTGAAGAGCGCGCTCGTTCGTTCCGGGAAAGACGGTGCGGGCTTTCGCGTGAAGGCCGAGGCCGGGGGATGCGCCGGCTATAAATATCAGATCGGTTTGGACGCCGAAGCCCGCGAGGGCGACACTGTGGTGGACGCCGGCGACGACGTTAAGGTTTTCGTCGACGCGCTTTCGCAGCCGCTGTTGAGCGGCATGCAGATCGATTTTGTCGAAAGCCTCGAAGGCGCAGGGTTCGTCT
Source organism: uncultured Alphaproteobacteria bacterium (assembly GCA_963811015.1). Classification (GTDB taxonomy): domain Bacteria; phylum Pseudomonadota; class Alphaproteobacteria; order Rhizobiales; family Beijerinckiaceae; genus Methylocapsa. The sequence goes on from CAWESJ010000009.1 coordinate 4,604, forward strand.
TCGAAAATCCCAATGCGACAAATTCCTGCTCGTGCGGCAAGTCCTTCAGCTAAGGGGCCTTTTATGTTGAATTCCCCTCAAAAGGGCGACGTCAAGGATGACGGAGCCGCGACACAGGACGCTGCGGCGGACGGCGCTGATTCCGTCGCCGCGGAGCGCCGCAAGGTGATCGAGGCGACAATCGCGAGCATCAGGCCGAATCTCCAAAGGGACAAGGGCGATTGCGAGCTGATCGATGTGCAGGGCGACAAAGTGTTCGTGAAGATGACGGGCGCTTGCGTCGGTTGCCAGCTGTCCTCAATGACACTCAATGGCGTGCAGGCGAAGCTGGTCGAAGCGACCGGGCGGATGATTCGTGTCATTCCGGTGGGCGGCGGTTTGCCGCATTTGTGACATCCCCTTTTGGATGTGTTTTCAAGCGAGCGAATCTCGTTCCTGAAGTCAATCGCTTGAAGCCTTAGCCTTGAGGCTGGAGTGTTTCATTCATGTCCGCAATGGGCAATGTCTTAGGCGGCTCGACGCGACACGCGTCGGCGGCCTCCGTCAACCTTAATGACACGACCTTGCGGGATGGAGAACAGGCGCCGGGCGTAGCCTTCACGATCGCGGAAAAAGTCGCGATCGCGCGCGCGCTGGCTTCCGCCGGCGTGTCCGAAATAGAAGTCGGAACTCCCGCCATGGGAGCCGATGAGATTTCGGCGATCAATGCGATTGTGCGGGAAGCTTTGCCGCCGACCGCGATCGCCTGGTGCCGCATGCTGCGTTCCGACGTGGACGCCGCGGTCGCCTCCTGCGTGCCCATGGCCAATGTTTCGGTTCCTGTGTCGGATATTCAGCTGAAGGCGAAATTCGGCGCGGGACGCAGCCACGCTCTGAAGCTGATCTCGGATGTGGTGCCTTACGGACGCGATCGGGGGCTTGAAATCGCCGTTGGTTGTGAAGACGCCTCTCGGGCGGACATTGATTTCCTGCTGCATGTCGCCGATTGCGCGGCGCGGGCGGGGGCAAGGCGCATCCGTTTCGCCGACACGCTCGGCGTTTTGGATCCTTTCGCCACCTATGCGATGATCGAGAGGCTGCGGCGGGCTTGCGATCTGGAGATCGAGATCCACGCGCATGACGATCTTGGCCTGGCGACCGCAAATACCCTCGCGGCGCTGAAAGCCGGAGCGGGCCACGCCAGCGTGACTGTGGTCGGGCTCGGCGAACGCGCGGGAAATGCGCCGCTAGAAGAGGTCGCCGTCGCGGCGCAGGTGCTCTACGGCTATCACAGCGGGATCGACCTTCGCCGGCTTTCCGAGGTCGCGGCGCTTGTCGCGCGCGCCGCCGGGAGAGCGATTCCGGAGGCGAAAGCGATCGTCGGGGACGCGGTTTTCACTCATGAATCAGGCATTCACGTGGACGGACTCCTGAAGGACAGAGACTGCTATCAGGCGCTTGATCCGGCGGTTCTCGGCCGCAGCCATCGCATGGTGCTCGGCAAGCATTCGGGCCTCGGCGCGGTCACGAACGCCTTGAAGGAGCTCGGCTTCGACGTGTCGCGGGACGACGCCAAAATGATTTTGACGGAGATCAAGGCTTACGCGCAGCAGACCAAGGCCGGGGTCTCCATGGACCGGCTCATGGGCTTTTATCGGGCGTTGAGCTGCGCCCCGGCGCGCTCGGCTTGCGTGCTTCCGCCGGATGGGGCGGCATTGCCGCATTAGGGGGCAGGGTTGTGGGCAACGCCGCGCTTGTGAAGACTAGGTCTGAAGCCGAACCCTCTCATTCACCACGATTGTGGCGCCTGTTGCGAGAGGATCTCGGCTGCGTCGCCGCGCGCGATCCGGCCGCGCGAAACAGCTTCGAGACCTTGCTGACCTATCCGGGCGTGCATGGGCTGATCTGGCATCGGATCGCGCATTGGCTGTGGCGGCGCGGATTTCGGTTCCCGGGCCGCTTTTTGTCGTGGGTCGGGCGAACGGTCTCCAACATAGACATCCATCCCGGTGCGACGATTGGGCGACGATTTTTATTGATCATGGCGCATGTGTTGTGATAGGTGAAACGGCGGTCGTTGGCGACGACGTGACGCTTTATCACGGCGTCACGCTTGGCGGCGTGTCCTGGGAGCCCGGCAAGAGGCATCCTACGCTCGAAGACGGCGTGCTCGTCGGATGCGGCGCAAAGATCCTGGGGCCGATCACGGTCGGATCGGGATCCCGGATCGGGGCCAATTCGGTCGTTATCGAAGATGTGCCGCCCGGCGTCACGGTCGTCGGCATTCCGGGGCGGATCGTTCGGGACGCGCGCGATAGGCGTCGGCTCGCCGGCGGGCGCATCGATCTCGAGCATCATCTTATGCCGGATCCTGTCGGAGACGCGATCAGATCGCTGCTGGACCGCATCGAATTTCTAGAGGCGCGTCTGGCGCATCTGCAAGGCGAGGCCGCCGGCCGGGCGCGGCGCGGGCGCGCCGCCGCCGAATGATTTCTTATTCATAGAAGGCGCATGTGCCATGAGCGAGACTCTGAAAGCTCTACAGACTCTTTTCCTCCGCGGAAGACTTTT
>CAWESJ010000010.1:0-9933 GCA_963811015.1 uncultured Alphaproteobacteria bacterium
AGTCAGTCGACCTTTTCGGAACATGCCCTAGGCGGCGACGCAAGAAGGATCGCGCGATGTCCAGTTATCTCCCTGATCTTGCCTATGTCGCAATCGGCGTCGCGGCTTTCGTCGCCACCGCGCTTTATCTCGACGCTTGCGCCGGCTTGTGAGGCGACATCCATGACATTCGATCTCGCGCTCGGCGCGATCACGACGGTCGGCCTGCTCGTTTATCTCGTCTTCGCCTTGATTCGTCCCGAGCGTTTTTGAGGAAGGGGTCGCATGACCGCCAATGGCTTTATTCAGATCGCGCTCTATTGCGCGGTCGTCACGCTGCTAGCCCGGCCTGTCGGCTATTACATGACTCGCGTCTTCAATGGCGAGCGCACTCCTTTATCGATTGTGCTGCGGCCGATCGAGCGGGCGTTCTACCTCTTGAGCGGAGTCAAGGAGGAGGAAGAGCAAGACTGGCGTGGCTATGGCTTCGCCATGCTCGCTTTCAGCGTGGCCGGCTTTATCGCGCTTTATTGGCTGCAGCGCTTGCAGGCCCTGCTTCCGTTCAACCCACAGGGATTGGACGCCGTCGCGCCGGATCTGGCGTTCAACACATCGGTGAGCTTCGTCACCAACACCAATTGGCAATCCTATGTGCCCGAAACCACGATGAGCTATCTCACTCAGATGGCCGGGCTGACCACGCATAATTTCGTATCGGCCGCGACCGGCATCGCGCTGGCCATAGCGCTCGTCAGGGGTTTCGCCCGGCGCTCCGCCCGCACAATCGGCAATTTCTGGGTCGATATGACGCGCGCCGTGCTCTACGTGCTTTTGCCGGCGTCGATCGTCGTCGGCCTCTTTTTTGTTTGGCAAGGCGTGCCGCAAAATCTCAATCCCTATGTTGAGGCGACGACGCTTGAGGGCGCCAAGCAGGTGATCGCGCAAGGCCCGGCGGCTTCGCAGGAAGTCATCAAGATGCTTGGAACCAATGGCGGCGGATTCTTCAACGCCAATTCCGCGCATCCCTACGAGAACCCCAACGCCCTGACCAATTTTGTCCAGATCGTGCTGATCTTCTCGATCGGCGCAGCGCTCACCAATGTCTTTGGCCGAATGGTCGGCAATGAGCGCCAGGGCTGGGCGATTTTCGCCGTCATGGGCGTCTTGTTTCTCGCCGGGGCGTTGACTGTTTATGGCGTCGAGAGCCGCGGCAATCCGGCTTTCGCCGATCTTCGCGTCGACGCGGCGCCGGGCCTCCTCCAGGCCGGCGGCAATATGGAAGGCAAGGAGGTCAGGTTCGGCATCGCCAACTCCGCCCTGTTTGCAACTGTCACCACGGACGCGTCATGCGGCGCCGTCAACACGATGCACGATAGCCTGCTGCCGCTCGGCGGCATGGTTCCGATGATCAACATCATGTTGGGCGAGATCATCTTCGGCGGCGTCGGCTCCGGTCTTTACGGCATGCTTCTCTTCGCCATCGTCGCGGTCTTCGTCGCGGGCCTCATGGTCGGGCGCACGCCGGAATATCTCGGCAAAAAGATCGAGGCGAAAGAAGTCAAGATGGCCATGCTGGCGATCCTGATCCTGCCTTTGTCGATTCTCGGCTTTACGTCGATCGCGGTGGTTATAGCGCCCGGGCTCGCCGGCCTCGCCAACGCCGGCCCGCATGGCTTCAGCGAAGCGCTCTACGCTTACACTTCGGCGACCGGCAATAATGGCAGCGCCTTCGCCGGCCTCAGCGCCAACACGCCGTTCTGGAACACGACGCTTGGCCTTGCGATGTGGATCGGCAGGTTTCTGTTCATCGCGCCTATGCTGGCCGTCGCCGGTTCACTGGCGGGCAAGAAGCTCGTGCCGGCGTCGGCTGGAACTTTCCCCACCGACGGCGGGCTTTTCGTCGGGCTTTTGATCGGGGTGATCCTGATTATCGGCGGCCTCACCTTCTTTCCGGCGCTGGCGCTAGGCCCAATCGAGGAGCATCTCGCGATGAATGCAGGCCTCCTCTACTGACCAATTGATCACTGCAACAGCATGGTTCGCAGACCGCAAGGCTAACCCGATGAAAACCAGAACAGCGCCACATAAGGTTAAAGCGCGGGGCGGCGCCTCGTCCCTATATGATGTAGGGATCATCCTGCCGGCCATCGCCGATTCGTTCCGCAAGCTCGATCCGCGGGTCCTGATCCGCAATCCGGTCATGTTCGTTGTCGAGGTCGTGAGCGTTCTGACGACGATCCTCTACCTCAGGGATCTTGTGGCGGGGGCGGATGCGGCCTCGCTGAAATTCACCTTCCAGATCTGGCTGTGGCTCTGGATCACCTTGCTTTTCGCGAATTTCGCCGAAGCCGTCGCCGAGGGCCGCGGCAAGGCGCAGGCGGCGACGCTGCGCAAGGCGCGCACCGACACGGTTGCGAAACGTTTCGTCTCCGGGCAGGGGTCCCGCACCGAGCAGGTCGCCGCCTCGGCGCTGCGGCAAGGCGATCTCGTTCTTGTTGAACCCGGCGATTTTATCCCGAGCGACGGCGACGTCGTCGAGGGCGTCGCCTCCGTCGACGAATCGGCGATCACGGGCGAATCCGCGCCGGTGATCCGCGAAAGCGGCGGCGATCGCTCGGCCGTGACGGGCGGCACCCGCGTTCTGTCCGATTGGATCAAGGTGCGCATCACCGCCGCCCCGGGATCGACGTTCCTCGACCGAATGATCTCCCTGGTCGAAGGCGCCGAGCGGCAGAAGACGCCCAATGAAATCGCGCTCAACATCCTTCTCGCCGGCCTGACCCTGATCTTCGTCTTTGCGGTCGCGACCATTCCGAGCTTCGCGCTCTACGCCGGCGGCAAGGTTTCGGTCATCGTCCTTGTCGCGCTTTTCGTCACGCTTATTCCGACGACGATCGGCGCGCTTCTCTCGGCGATCGGCATTGCCGGAATGGATCGGCTGGTGCGGTTCAACGTCCTCGCCATGTCGGGACGCGCGGTGGAGGCAGCGGGCGACGTTGACACATTGCTTCTCGACAAGACGGGCACCATCACCCTCGGCAACCGCCAGGCCGCGGACTTCATTCCGCTACCCGGGGTTAGCGCCATGGAGCTCGCCGATGCGGCCCAGCTCGCCTCGCTCTCCGACGAGACCCCGGAAGGCCGCTCGATCGTCGTGCTCGCAAAGGAAAAATACGGCATTCGCGGCCGCGACATGGCCGAGCTCCAAGCCAAGTTCATTCCTTTCAGCGCGTTGACCCGATGAGCGGAGTCGACACCGAGACTTCGGTGGATCCGCAAGGGCGCGGTGGATGCGATCCTGGCTACTTCGTTCGCTGCCGACGCTGCGGTTCCGCCGGCGGCGGCGAGAGCGAAAGCGCGGCTGCGGTCGCAGTCTGAGCGCCGAGGCGGCGGTGCGCGACTTGACCGCAATCGCCGACAAGATCGCGAAAATGGGCGGGACGCCGCTCGCCGTCGCCAAGGACGGCCGTCTCCTCGGCGTGATTTACCTGAAGGACATCATCAAGGGCGGCATAAGGGAGCGCTTCGCCGACTTGCGCCAGATGGGCATCAGGACCGTGATGATCACCGGCGACAATCCGTTGACCGCGGCGGCGATCGCGGCCGAGGCCGGCGTCGATGATTTTCTCGCCCAGGCCACGCCCGAGGCGAAACTCAAGCTGATCCGCGAGGAGCAGGCGCAAGGGCAAGCTCGTCGCCATGTGCGGCGACGGCACCAATGACGCGCCGGCCTTGGCGCAGGCGGATGTCGGCGTCGCGATGAACACCGGAACCATGGCGGCGCGGGAGGCCGGCAACATGGTCGATCTCGACAGCGATCCGACCAAGCTGATCGAGATCGTCGAGATCGGCAAGCAGCTCCTGATGACCCGCGGCGCGCTCACGACCTTTTCCATCGCCAATGACGTCGCGAAATATTTCGCGATCATACCGGCGATGTTCATCGCCTTCTACCCGCAGCTCCAAAGCCTCAATGTGATGCGTCTCGCCTCTCCGCAAAGCGCGATCTTGTCGGCGATCATCTTCAACGCGTTGATCATCGTCGCGCTCATCCCTCTGTCGCTCCGAGGGGTCGCCTATCGCCCGGTCGGCGCGGCGACCATATTGCGCCGCAACCTTCTTATTTATGGGGTCGGCGGGCTCATCATCCCCTTCATCGGCATCAAGCTGATCGATCTCGCGATCGGCGCGATCGGCCTCGCTTGAGGACAAGCTCGAATGATCAAGCATTTGCTTCCAGCCGTCATGTTGACCGTTCTGATGACAGCATTGACGGGCCTCGCCTATCCGCTTGCGATGACGAGCCTCGCCCAGCGAATTTTCCCGCATCAAGCCAATGGCAGCCTCATTGAGCGCGATGGAACTGTCATAGGGTCGGAGCTGATCGGGCAGAATTTCACCGGCGACGGCTATTTCCACGGCCGGCCTTCGGCGACCACCGATACGGATCCGAACGATTCGACGAAAACCGCGCCGGCGCCCTATAACGCCGGCAATTCATCTGGTTCGAATCTGGGTCCGACATCAAAGGCGCTCATTGACCGGGTGAAGGAGGACGCGCAAGCGCTCGCGGCGCAAAATCCCTCCGCGCCGGTTCCCGTGGATCTCGTCACGACGTCGGCGAGCGGCCTCGACCCTGACATCACGCCCGCAGCGGCTCTGTTCCAGATCCCGCGCGTCGCCAAGGCGCGCAAGCTTTCCGAGGATCAACTGCGCAGCCTCGTCGACGACAACACCACCGGCCGGCTCCTGGGCGTTCTGGGTGAGCCGCATGTCAATGTGCTGAAGCTCAATCTCGCGCTCGATAAGGCTTATCCGAAGCGCGCGAGCGTCGAGAGCAAGGAGCCGTCGCTGGCGGTGGCTGAGGCGGTTCCGGAACCCAAAATTGCCATGCAACCTTCGGCCCCGATCGTCGCAATTCCGTCCGAGTTGCCTAACGACGAGGCGACGTCAACCGCACCTGAAACGCCACCGGCGGCGGAGGTCAAATCAGAGGAGGTCGCGGAGTTTACGCCGCCGGACTCCAAACTCGCGCCACCAACCGCGCCGGAGGCTCCCGCGCCAAAATCCGCGGTCGTATTTCCGTCCCAAATTTCGCCGGCGCACGCCGCGGAAAAGCCCGGCGTCGCCCGCCTCAAAACCTGTTCCGACCAATTTCACGCCAACGCCGCGGCCAACGCCAATGGCGGCCTGAAATGGGCGGACTATTGGAAGGAGTGCAAGAAGCGTTTGGCCAGCTGACGCGAGCTGCTGAGATTGATGGGCGGGCAGGCCGGCCAAACTTCGCTGACGGGATATTTTTCACGCCTGGATCTGTTTTCTCTTGGATAATGAATAGAACTCCTCACATTGTCATTGCGTGAGATAGTGTAAGCGAGAGCGCCGCCAGGCATGGAAAAACGCGACAGCGCCGAGCGGCGGCCTTCGCCCGACGCTCTCCTGCGCGAGACGCAGCAGGGCGAGCAAGGCCGCCTGAAGATCTTTCTCGGCGCCGCGCCAGGCGTCGGCAAGACCTATGAGATGCTGACGGTCGCGCAGGCCAAGAGAGCCGAAGGCCTCGACGTTGTCGTGGGCGTCGTCGAAACCCACGGCCGCAAGGAGACCCAAGCGCTTCTCGCGGGGCTCGAGGTTATCCCGCGCCAAACCATTTCCTACAGGGGGCATGTCCTCACCGAAATGGATCTCGACGCCATTCTTGCGCGGCGGCCGAGACTGGTCCTTGTCGATGAGCTCGCCCACACCAATGCGCCCGAGAGCCGGCATCCCAAGCGCTACATGGACGTCGAGGAGTTGCTCGCCGCCGGCATAGACGTCTACGCCACGTTGAACATCCAGCATGTCGAGAGCCTGAATGACGTCGTCGCCAGAATCACGCGCGTCAGGGTCCGCGAGACCGTGCCGGATTCGATCATTGACCGCGCCAATGACATTGAAGTCGTGGACCTTACCCCCGAGGATTTGATCGAGCGGCTCCATGAGGGCAAGGTCTATGTGCCGGACCAGGCGGAGCGCGCGGTCCAGCATTATTTTTCGCCTGGCAATCTGACCGCCCTGCGGGAGCTCGCGCTGCGCCGGACCGCGCAGCGGGTCGATGAGCAAATGGTCGATTACATGCGGCTGCATGCGATCGAAGGGCCATGGCCCGCCGGCGAGCAGGTGCTTGTCCTCGTCGATGCGGCGCGAACAGCCACGGCTGTCGTGCGCTACGCGAAGCGAATGGCCGACCGCCTCAGGGCGCGATGGGCCGCGATCCATATCGAAACGCCGGCCGACGCATGCGCCAACGAGACCGAACGGGATCGCGTCGCGCAGACCTTGCGCCTGGCGCAGAGGCTCGGCGCGGAGGCGATCTCGATCCCCGGCCAGGACGTCGCCGTCGCCGTCGCCGAATATGCGCAAAGCAATAATTTCGCGCATATCATCGTCGCGAAATCGGACCGTCGGCGCTGGCGCGATCTCTTCAAGGAATCGTTCACGCAAAAGCTCATTCGCGTCGCCGGCGACGCAAGCGTTCATGTCATCGCGCGGCCCGCCGACCGCAGCGGCGGCGCGCCCGCCGTTTCCGCCACAACAACCGAGGAAGGCCACAAGCCCAGCGATTTCAAAGCCTATTTCATCAGCCTTCTTTATGTCGCGGCGGCGGCCTTGATCGCCATTCTGTTGCGGCAAGGACTTAGCGTCGCCAATGTCGCCTTGTCGTTCCTGGTCGCGGTCCTTGCGAGCGCCGTGACCTTTGGCCTTTGGGCTTCCTTGTTCGCCTGTCTCGTCAGCGTTCTCGCGTATAATTTTTTCTTTCTCCCGCCGCTCTACACATTCACCATCGCCGAGCCCGAAAACGTCGTTCATCTGTTCTTTTTCGCGGTCGTGGCGATCATCGCGAGCAATCTTGCGGCGCGTCTTCGCGCCCAGGCGATCGCCGCGAGGCAAAAAGCGCGGATCACAGAGGAGCTTTATCTTTTCAGCCGCAAGCTCGCCGGCGTCGCGACGCTTGACGATCTTCTCTGGGCGACGGCGCATCAGATCGCCTTGATGCTGAAGGTCCGCGTCGTCTTGCTTTTGCCCGAAGACGGCGGGCTTGCGGTCAAGGCCGGGTTTCCGCCGGAAGACATGCTCGATGACGCCGATCTCGCGGCGGCGCGCTGGTGCTTTGAAAAAAACCAGCCGACCGGTCGGGGCGCCGACACTTTGCCGGGCGCGAAGCGCCGCTTCATGCCTTTGCGCACGGGCCGCGGGGCCGTCGGCGTCGTCGGCATAGATCGCGACAAGCCGGGGCTTCTCCTGACGCCGGAGGAATCGCGCCTCTTCGACGCGCTGTCCGACCAGGCGGCGCTTGCAATCGATCGCGTCAATCTCGCGCGCGAGATCGATCGCGCCCGCCTCGCGGAGGAGACGGATCGCCTCCGCAGCGCGCTGCTCACCTCGATTTCGCATGATCTGCGGACGCCGCTCGCCTCGATCATAGGGTCCGCGACGAGCCTCGTCAGCCATGGACGAGAATTCGACGAAAACGTTCAATCGAGCCTCATGCGCACGATTCAGGACGAGGCCGAGCGGCTCAATCGCTTCATCGGCAATCTTCTCGACATGACGCGGCTCGAATCAGGGCCGTTGCGGCCGCAAGCTGCGCCGACCGATCTCTCCGACGTCATAGGCGCCGCGCTGCAAAGGGCAGACAAAATTCTCCAAAATCACGAAATCGCCATCGATCTCGAGGATGGATTGCCTATGCTCGAGATCGACATGGTGCTGATGGAGCAGGTCCTGTTCAACCTTTTCGACAATGCCGCCAAATATGCGCCGCCGCATTCGCGCATCTCGGTCACGGCCGGACGCGAGGACGGCTTCGTCGTCATCCGGATTCTCGACGAAGGGGATGGCGTGCCGGAAGATGATCTGGAGCGGATATTCGACAAATTTTACCGGGTGAGGCGCGCCGATCGGCAGCGCGCCGGCACAGGCCTCGGCCTTGCGATTTGCCGCGGCTTCATCGAGGCGATGGGCGGCGCCATCGCCGCCGGGAACCGGATCGACCGGCGCGGGGCCGTCTTCACCATCAGGCTGCCGGCGCGGGAGGCATCGACGCTTGCGCCCGAGACCCTTTCATGACGCCGCGCGCGGGCCCGCTCCGCATTCTTGTCGTCGACGATGAGCCGGCAATCCTTCGTTTTTTGCGGGCGAGCCTCGAAAGTCAGGGCTATGTCGTGGCTGAAGCCGCTGATGGGGCCGCGGCGCTTCAATTGGCGAGCAGAGAGGCGGCCGACCTCATCGTTCTCGACCTCGGCTTGCCCGATATGGATGGGCTCGACATCGTCCGGAAGATCAGAGCGGGCGGCGCGACGGTGCCAATCATTATTCTGTCGAGTTCGCGAGAACGAATGCGCCAAGGTCGCGGCGCTCGACCTGGGCGCCGATGATTACATCACGAAACCGTTCGGAATTGACGAGCTGCTCGCGAGAGTCCGGATGGCGCAGCGGCATCGTTTGCAGCAGGAGGGCGAAAAGCCGGTGTTCCACGCCGGAGATCTTCGCGTCGACCTCGTCCGGCGGCTTGTGACGGTGCGCAATGAGGAGGTCAAGTTTTCGCCACGCGAATATGAGGTTCTGCGCCTTCTCGTGGCGCATGCCGGAAAGGTCCTCACGCATCGTTTCATGTTGCGCGAAATTTGGGGCGGCGACGCGGATGTGCAATATCTGCGAATCTATATTCGCGCCCTGCGTCTGAAGATCGAAGCGGATCCCGAGCGTCCTCGGCATATTCTCACCGAAACCGGCGTCGGCTATCGCCTGCGCGAACCCGATTAGATCAGCCCAAAAATCATTGCGAAGGCATATTCATGGATCTCGCCGACCTTATCGATCCGAGCCGAGTGGTTTTCGCCGCCCGCGCGAGCAATAAGGAGCAATTGCTTCGCGATCTCGCCGCTCGGGCCGCGGCCCAGCTCAACCTTGACGCGCAGACGATCTCCAGTGCCTTGCTGGCCCGCGAGGGGCTGGGCTCGACGGGGCTCGGCGAAGGCTTCGCTCTCCCGCATGCAAGGATTCCGGGCCTCGATCATTTTTTCGGGATGTTCGCGCGATTGAACCGCCCGATTCATTTCGAGTCCATCGACGGCAAGCCGGTCGATCTCGTCTTCCTTCTGCTGATTCCCGCGAGCGCCGGCGGCGAGCATCTGGCCGCTCTCGCCGCCGTCTCCAGGCAATTGCGCGACCGCGATTTCGCCGCGAATCTGCGTAAGGCGGCGAACCCCGCGGCGCTTTGCGGCCTCATCTGCGACCCGCAGCATTCTCGTTAGATCGCGATGATTTCCGCCAAGGTCAAGGGCGGGGCTTATTGCGGGCCGGACAAATTAGCCGAGACGCGGGGCTCGCCCGCCTTGGCGAAAGTCCCGCCGCAGGCCGAAGACGCCATCGGCGCCGCGCGTCTGTGGGCCGCCTCTGAACAGCTGACCGGCGTGACCATAGGGTAGGGGATCGGCGCAAGATCTCGTCTTTGCGGCAAGGCGACGTTTTGCCGGCTCCCGATGGAGCGTCATAAGCAGACTGTCATGCGCAGACGTCCCATTCCGGCGCGCCCCTAGGTTGGGGACTCATTCAGATCCATGAAGTTATTATGGCTGCAAGTGCGAGGCCTGATAGATAGTTTTGCGCGTGGCGATCATATCTTGTTGCGACGCGTCGCCAGTTTTTCAGCTTGCAGAACATGCGTTCGATGAAGTTTCTGCGTTTGTAGGCTTTGGCGTCGAGCGGATAAGGGCGTCCGTCTTGAGGCGGTCGATGGAACGACCGCCTTGACCTTCCTTTGTTTGAGCCATTTGCGCAGGCTGTCGGCGTCGTAAGCTTTGTCGGCCAGTAGCCGCTTTGGCCTTGCGACGGCTGCAAGCAGCGGAATGGCCATGGAGATGTCGGCGACATTTCCCGGTGAGCAATACGACGAACGAGTAGAAAACAGGGGGG
>CAWESJ010000011.1:0-16590 GCA_963811015.1 uncultured Alphaproteobacteria bacterium
GGGGTGCGACAGATGCGGCCAGCCAATCCAAGTCAATACGCCCGGCGCGCCTAACGCCTGCGACGAGGCTCCGCAGGAAAAGTGAGCGCGCGCCTTTTCGACATCGTCGCCAAAGCCAGAGCGCTTCAGCGCGACGGCGAGAAATGGCGCGGCCGCAAGTTGGAGCGGCTCATGGCGAAGAAACAACAGCGCAAGGATCGCGATGCGACAATGCGCATCGGCGCCGGGGGCAATGAACTCATCAAGCGCGGCGCCTCCCGCTATGATCTGCGCGATCCCTATCATATTGCGATCGATCTGAGCTGGAGGGGTTTCGCTCTTTCCTTTATCGCCATCGACCTCTGCATCAATATTTTCTTCGCGACGCTCTATTTCGCGTCGCCCGGCTGCATCGCAAATGCGCGGCCGGGGTCTTTCGCCGACGCTTTCTTCTTCAGCGTCGAGACCCTGGCGACAGTCGGCTATGGCGTCATGGCGCCGGCGACGTTCTACGGCCATGCGATCTCGGGCGTGGAAATCGTCACCGGCATGGTCTTCACCGCGATCATGACGGGCCTTCTCTTCGTTCGATTTTCAAAGCCGCGGCCAAAGATCCTGTTCGCCGATCAGGTGGTCGTCACCACGTATAATTGCTCGCCGACCTTAATGGTGCGGATCGCCAATGGGCGGCTGACCCTGCTCACGCACGCCTCGGCCAGGCTCGGCCTCCTCCTGTACGAGCGCAATGCGGAAGGCCAGGCTTTCCGCATTGTCCATAATCTCGCCTTGTCCAACGCGAGCATTCCCCTGTTTCCCCTGACCTGGACCATGATGCACGAAATCGGCGCCGATAGCCCTTTCGTCGGCTATGACGCCGAGCGGCTGGCGCGCTGCAACGCCCAGCTATTTTTGACCGTCGAGGCGCGCGACCATGCGCTCAACGCTTTTGTCCATGACGTGCGGGTTTACGCCCATTCGGACATTCAGTTCGGAATGCACTACGCCGAGACGATCACCGTAGACGAGGAGCAGCGCTCGATCGCGGACCTTGGCCGCCTGAGCCTGCTGGAGCCGGATAATTCCTGCTCCGCGTGAGCCCTTATTCAGGCGCGTCCTCGATCGGATCATATTGCTTCGCGTCGAAGCCGAACATGTCGAAGGAACGCTGCATATGCGGCGGCAAAGGCGCCGAAACGTCGAGCGTCCCGCCGCGCGGATGCGGCAGAATCAGGCGGCGCGCCAGCAGATGCAGCTTACGCTCGACGCCGTCCGGAATGGCGCGCAAGGGATCGCTGCGGCTCGGATCATTCTTCGGCTTCAAGCCATATTTGGGATCGCCGATGATCGGATGGCCGATCGCCTCGGCATGGGCGCGCAATTGATGCGTGCGCCCGGTCACCGGCTTCATCGACAGCCAGGCGAGCCGCGGCGCCGCCTTGTCCACGATGGCGTAATAGGTCACGGAATGCCTTGCGTCCTCGTCGCCATGGCTCGCCACCCGCATTTTCTCAAGCCCGACTCGGGCGTCGGCGTCGCGCCGAGCCGGCCGCGTTGCGCCCATCTCGTCGCCTTTCGCCAGAAAAAGCGAGATGCGGCCTTGCGCGGGCTTGGGCACGCCTTCGACCAGGGCCCAATAGATCTTGCGGGCCTGGCGCGAGCGGAAGATCGCGCCGAGATCCGCGGCGATCTTCCGTGTCTTGGCGACGAGCAGCACGCCCGAAGTGTCGCGGTCGAGCCGATGGACCAGCATGGGGCGGTCGCCGCGCTCGTTCGGCATGGAGGCGAGCATCCCATCTATGTGCCGGGTCATTCCCGAGCCGCCCTGCACCGCGAGGCCAAAAGGCTTGTCGAGCACGACGAGATCCTTGTCCTCAAAAAGGATCATGTCCCGCAGCGCGCGAAAGTCGGCGGGCGAGATTTCAGGCTTTGAAGGCGTAGGCGCGTCGAGCTTCAAAGGCGGCACGCGCACGCTTTGGCCTTCCGCCAGCCGCGTCGCCGTCTTGACCCTGGCGCCGTCGACGCGCACCTCGCCGGTGCGCACGATCTTGTTCAAATGCGACAGGGAGAGCGAGGGAATGCGCCGCTTGAACCAGCGGTCGAGCCGCATACCCTCCTCGTCTTCGCTGACCTTGAATGTTTCGACGCTCACGCTCAACCCTGTGACTTTGATTTTGCCGGCGCTCCGTTCGAGACGCCGCAGATTTCGCGGAAGTCGCTCGCTTTGCGCGCGGCCCGTCTCATTTTGCTGCAAGGTTACAGCGGACCGCCCCGGCTGTCGGTGAAAATTGACTTCAGAGCATGACGCCGAAAAGCAGCAACCGGCTTTCAGCTCAAATCATGCTCTAGGCCATGTTCCGAAAAAGTTGACCGACTTTTTCGACATTGAGACATCGGATATATCCGATGTCTCATAAGAACATGCTCCAATTCTTTGAATCTGAGCGATTTCTTATCAACCAAATGATTCCATTCGGTCGGAAAGCGCTCTAGCCCTTTGATAAGAAAGGGATTCAGACTTCAGACGGAACCGCGAGGCGACGCTATCTGAAGTCATCCGGCTCTAGAACTTGCGCGAATATGATTGGGCTCTTTTCGACGCGTCATTCGCCGTGGGCAAACCGCTCTGTGGATGATAGGCCTCCTTTACAGCGCGATCAACGCATTTGGCGACTTTGCCATAGCCGATGTCGTTCGGATGACTGTCATGCACAAGGTAATCCGAGACCGCGAGCCCGCACGCCTCGAACCCGTCGACATATAAAAGCCCGTTCTGCTTGATGAAATCAATTGGCACCCTGGAGGCGCGTCCATTGACGATTTCCTCCCGTCCGGGCAGCTCAATCAGCATCACATTGTCGCGTCCAAGTCTTTTCACCATATCAAGAATAATTCTTTTGCTTTTTTCGATTTGCATCTTGTCAGTGAAGGCGTGATAGGCTGGCCTGAGCAATTTTCGATATATTGCGGTGCCTCTGAGAACGGTTTCCAAGTCACTCGCATGCGAGACCAAATAATCCCCATGCGATAAAAAATACGCGACCCGCTCTTGGGCGGTTTTATCAACTTTCTGCTTTGCTTCCAGAGGATCTCTGGGTAATCCATAAGGAAGTCCCCATTTTTGGCTGTCGCACTGAGCAGAATCTTTCAAGCAAACAAAATCATCGTTCGTGAATTGCCAGATGGGCCGAACAAAGTCATAATAGCTGAATATGAAAACAACTTTATCTATTTTTAGTGTTGATGATATCTCTTTATAAAGTCCAGCCCAGGCCTCAATTCCTGTTCCCGTTATACCTCCATTTATAATTTGCTCAGCGGCGTTCTTTGGCCAGGTTTTCTCGAGCTCATAAAACCATGGAGTGGCGCCCTCTCCCTGGGTAAAGCTGTCTCCGAGAAAAAGAATGCCTGGACGGGTGGGATCCAAATCGGCCTGCTGAACAAGGCCGGACGAGTTTGTTATGATATCGTAATCATATTCTTTAACCAGAACCGGCGGAATCTTCCAGTCGGTGATGTAATAGGCTTGATTATTTATTTTCGAATTCGGCTCATAAACGAAGCCACCCCAGTCTTTGTTCTCAAAGACATTTCCCTCGGAATAAAAGAATAGTCCTCCTTCAAACGGAGCCGGGTCTAGCATAGTATATGTTAAGGCTCCTTCAACCGCCAAAAGCGTAAGCGTGACCGTAACCAGACTGACAAAAAGCCAGCTCAAAAGAGTCGGCTTCATTTTATCTCTCATCTGCCTGCCTCCGTCTTTCGTCTGTTTATCTCCGACGCCGGATCAGCTGCACTAAGGATTTTTCAACCAGTAAAATATTTACAATATGCTCAGTCCGAGATGCGGTCCAGGACAGGCCGGGCAAAAGCCGCTGTTTTTTGGGTCGCGGCGCGTTTCAACAGCGAGGCTTCGCTCAAGGCGCGGGCCGGACGAGATCCCCATCGCGCAAAAAGGCGCCCGCGCGCGCCACGACCGTTTCGCCCTCGGCCAATCCCGCGCGGATCTCGGCGTCCTTCCCGTCGGACAGGCCGACGCTCACCGGCCGCGTCTCGACGCGGTCGCCGCGCACGACCTGCGCCACCGCGCCCTGCGGCCCATAAAGAATTGAAGAAAGCGGAACCGCCGCGCCGCAGCTTTGTCCCAGGTCGATCGAAGCCGTCGCGAAGGCGCCCGGCCTTGCGCCGGCTTCGCCTTGAATGGAGATGCGGGCATGGCCTTGCTGCGTCGCCGCATCGATCTGGGGAAGAATCACCCGCACGGCGCCCGTGAGATCGGTTGCGTCCAGCGTTTCGATCCGCGCCGTCTGACCGGCTTTGACGCGCGCCAGCGACGGCTCCGGGAGTTCGACCAAAAGCTCGAGCTCGGCGTCTCGAATGATGCGAAACATCGGCTCGCCTCGCGCCGAGACCGGCATGCCGACGGGCAGCTCGCGGTAAATGAGCGCGCCATTCGCATTGGCCGTCACTGTCGCCTTGGCGGGGCCGGTTTGCGTCCAGTCGGGCCGAACAAGCTGCGCCAGCGGCTGGCCAACGCCCACTCTCGCGCCATCCTCGACGAGGATTTTGGCGATTTGCAGGCCCTCGACGTCCGGGCGCACGAGAGTTTCCTGGCGCGCCACGAACGTGCCGCTCACGCGCAGCATATTGGCGAAACAAGCGTTTTTGGCTTTCACGACGCTGACCGTCATGGCCCCCGGGGCGGCCGCTTCGCCTGCGCGCGCGGCGCTTGCGCCAGCGATCGCCAAGGCGATAATGCTCAAACTGAGAATATTGCGCGTGAAGCCTGAGCGCGGGACAGGCCTGGGGTCTCGGATCTTGGCGGTTTGGACCAGGGGACCCCTCATCCGGGTTTCAGCCTTGAAGTCAACCAAAGCGCGCGACATGGCGCCGGCGACAAGGCGCGGGACACGGCCGGCGCTGGAGGCCTCGCCCGGAATCGAACCGGGGTGCAAGGATTTGCAGTCCTCTGCGTAGCCACTCCGCCACGAGGCCTCAGGCGCGCCGAGCCTGAAGGCCGCGCGCCACGCCCTATAGCAAAGGAAACCGCGCGCGCGCAAGAAAAGCATTGCCGCAAGCTTCGCGTCGTCCGTCCGCCGAGGCCCTGGGACCGCGCGCCGATTACAGCTTTGCAAATGCGCGGCAAGCTTGCTATATCGGCCGCCAACCGCGCAAGCGCGATCCCTGATAGCTCAGCTGGTAGAGCAATCGACTGTTAATCGATCGGTCGCAGGTTCGAGTCCTGCTCAGGGAGCCAATTCGGCTCAGTTTTCCTGCGCTTTTCCAAGGACTTAAGGCCTGTACAGCGCCCCGACTAGTGTTACATTCGGGGATACACCGTGGCCTTTACGCTCTCCAATGGCTGTTTTGTGGTCAAAGTTCGCTACCTGCAACGGAAGCCCGACGGTAGCCTCTGGTACTATCGCCGCATTCCCCGCGACCTAAAGAAACACTACGGCTCCAAGACCTTCTTTCGTGAAAGCCTAGGGACTCGCGACCCGCTCAAAGCGGCGAAGGCTATTGCCCGCAAGGCCCAGGAACATGACGCCCTATGGAAAACTCTCCGTTCCCCGCAAGGGAAGCAGCTAGGACTTCTCCCCGCCGAAACTCGGGAAGCCGCCAAGGCCCTCCTAGACAGCCTCGACTTCTCACCCGGCGAGTGGGCACTAAAGGGCAATGACTTCGACCCCGGCGAAACCTTGGACGGCCACTTTCAACGCCGCTATGGCCGCGAATGGCTAGAGGCCCGGCATGGGCAAACCCCCGAGGGCAAAGAAGTACGGCCCCCCGTTGACCCCGACAGTCTCCTAAATTCGGTAGAGCTTGAGGCCCTAAGACTACTTCAGGAGCCTCCTGGTAAGCCTAGGGTCCTCCTAAGTGACGCCTTGCGCCTCTATCTTGAAGAACACAAGAAGGGCTCCAAAACCAAGTTTATCCAGGGTACTAGGGTTGCTTTCAAGTCCGTCTATGACTGTGTTGGCGACCTTCCCCTAGGGTCCTATACCCGAGAGAATGCCCGATCTGTCCGGGACTCATTAGCCAAGGGCCGTTCATCAGCCACAGTGCGGAGACGACTGGCCACAATCATAGCCGTGTTCACCAAAGGAGTCCGCGAGTTCGGGCTTAACGGCTTGGAGAACCCATTTGCCAAGCTTGAGATAAAGGGCCTAGGTGAGGACACAAAGGAGCGCCTCCCGTTCAGCACTGTCGATCTAAAGGTTATCTCTGAGGCCTGCCACCGCCTCAATGACGACGTTAGGTGGATAGTGGCGCTCCAGGCTGACACAGGGGCGCGCCTTGGGGAAATAGTAGGTCTCAGAGTTGAAGACATTTTCCTTGAGGGCGAAGGTGCCCCATTCGTATGGATTAGGGAACATAAGCGCCTAGGGCGAACCCTTAAGACCCCCTGTAGCGAGCGCAAGGTTCCCCTGGTTGGTGAGAGTCTTTGGGCGACCAATGAAGCCCTCTCAGCATCAACGGCCGGCTTCGAAGGGGGCTGGTTATTCCCTCGGTATGCCTCAGACGGCGAAGTAAGGGCCACTCACGCCTCTAACACGATAAACAAGTGGATCAAGGGCCTAGGGATACCCAAGACAACCCACTCGTTTCGCCATGCCATGCGTGACCGCCTGAGGGCCGCTAGTGTGCCCAATGATATACAGGACGCCATAGGCGGCTGGACCGAAGGCAAGACCATAGGCCAAGGGTACGGCCAGGGTTATCCCCTTGAAATGCTGAGGGAAGCTCTGGAAAAGGTAGTCCTCAGATAGCAGGGCTACAGCGCCACCCCCTAGGCCCCACTATCTTTCAAAAGGGCAACCTTTCTGACCCTGTTTATGTAGGGTGTTAGCGCTACTTAATAACTACATACAAAATATGTTAATAGTGCTACACACCAATATATTGTGGTTGCGTGAAGTATTTAGACACAATATTGTAATACTGCACGTATAATTGCATAGTATACAAGATGGTACGCGTATTTTTCGTTGCATTCATATTTTATACCTGTTATAGGCTCTCTTGCGTTGCTAGCGCATCTAGCGTTACTCAAAAACAAAAGAGGCTAAAATGTCAAATGTCCAGACTATTGAAGTCATCACCCAAACAAAACACATTGTAACTGTTGAAATATCCAACACAGAAGAAGCTTTGGAAACCGCCTGTCAAAAGCTCGAAGCCGAGTTTCCATCTTGCACCATAGCCGACGCTAGGATTGTAAAGCCCGCCCCCGAAAAAGTTTAACAAGATTGCCCCTTGTATGCCTAGGAGCGCCCCGAGACGCCATTGCGCGACGCCTCGGGACATCCAGGTTGTAACATTGGGCCTGTTACAGCCCGTTTTTCTAGGGTTTTAAGCCACTGATATTCCAGTGTTATTTTTGAGTAACTTGTAACGGCCCCTAGTATAGAGTGTTACTTGTTACGATACGAGAGATTTAGGAAATCATCTCTTGGGCAACCTTGGGTTCATCTCACAGGTCCAAAGGTTCCCCATCGAAATCTCCAAGCTCCCCTTCCTGAGGCATCTCGCGAAGCTCCTTGGCCTTCTTGAAGTTTACCTTAAGCGCCTCCCTGTCACAGAGCCCCTGCGCCTCAGCCTTGGCCAAGATACGCGAGACCTGCATCGGACTGAACTTGAGTTCATCCGCGAGTTCCTTTTGGCTGGCGTAGCGGAGGCTCCTGACCATTCCCAAGACCCTAGCCACCTCGCCGAACTCATCAACCTCGCGAACCCAAGCCCCCATGCTAAGCCTCAGGACCTTGCCCTCGACCTCAGGCACCCCCCGAGCCCGCGACTTCTCAATCTTGACGCGGAACCGGGCGTCATCACAAGCCTGCCCCTCGACCCTCTCAAGGTTCACAATCGTCTCCAAGGTGGTCGCAATAGCACTAGACCCCCTGTAGCCCCCACCTTTGCCAGCATGGTGGACCAGGACCACGGCAACCCCAAGACCCTTCAGCGCTACAATAAGGTTGTTCAACGGCATCCACGCAACCGCCGCATTCTCGTCATCAAGCGAGGGACTCAAGGTACTTAAGTTATCAAGAATGACCACCTCGTACCCATTGGCCCTTGTGTCCTCTATAATCCTCATGGCCCACTCGGGAGACACAAGATCAACAAAGGTGGCCCTCGGGTCCTGCGCCGCCTTCATATACACTGTGATATTCTCAAGGCTCTCCAGTGGTATGCCCAAGGCCCCACTGAGACCCCGAGCCCTCTCCGCAATATCCTCAAGGATCATTTCGCCATCAACCAGGAGAACCTTCGCCCCCTGGTGTCCCCCGGCTTCCAAAAGCCCCTCGCAACTAGAGACACCACGACCATGGGCGACCATAAGCGCCAGCGTATGCACAAACAACGTCTTCCCCACGCCAGCCGGTCTAAAGACCATCGCCGCGCCCCCGCGCCTCAGTAGCCCCTCAAGCAACCACTCAGGCGGCTTTGTGTTCCCCTCGACAATCTCCCGTAGGGTATGAGACACATTGAGTACCTCAGCCCCCGGCATCGTAAGCCCTGAGGACTTAAGCCTCCTAAGTATCTCCCTATGTTCCTCAGGTGTGACATACCGTGTCGAAGGCCCCGCGCTCTTAGGCCACCCAAGCTCCGCGTAGTCTACAGCGCGAGCCCCCTCCATCGGATTGACACGCTTAGTCTTCCATGACTGCCCTACTTCGATGGTACTCCAATCAACGCTACCCTCAGGACTGCCTAGGTCCTCAAGGTCCAAGTCCAGGAGCATAAATGAATTCGTCTCATCCATAATTTGTGGCACAATCTCAATTGGCCCCTCAGTAGGCCATTCATAAGCCCATACCTCTGGCCCATTCCTATAACCAAGTAGCTTCCCTTCATCCGGTGACGTTCGCGCCATCTGGAGCAGTAGCCCCCGCTTTACCGCGTCAACGTTGTTAGCTGCGTTCACGTTGTCCCCATCACTTGCCACCAATGCTTTCTTCGATGTATTAGGCATTCCCATTAGCCCCCATGTAGCCCTTGTCCCCATATGCACCTGAACCCAAATCCAAGTAGCTCAACAGCAATTCCTCCAGTAGCAACGGATAACTCAACGGCCTCCCATACTTAACAGTTGCTACATTGTGCACCTGCGCTATGAGGCTAGCGGACTCAGGGTTCATCCTTGCGTAGAACCCATAGTATCTCTTAGGTTCCCCACCTAGCTTGGTTGTGGTGAGGTATCTCTTGTTTACCTTAGGTGAATTGTTGTGATACGTCGTCATTTATGTATGTGTTCCCTGTTTAATCATATGTGTCGCAGTTAGATAGTCTACTATCGTTCACATCGAGATAACACTCTACCAACTCTAGCAGCATCTCAGAATTGCTTAGGTTGTCGGCTTGGCAACTGTTGCTAGTAGGCTGACTGTTGTGCCCCCTAAGGTCACTCGCGACCACGAATGCCCTATGAAGTAGCTCCACTAGCTCTCCATCAAGTATTACGGCAAACTTATGTGAAATAGGGGCGCTCGTCCCCCTTGAAGTGCTAGCTTTACTAGCTCTAGGTGTTTTCAACTTGTGTAGATGTCCTTCCTTTTGATACCTCTGGCGGCTACCGCATGGTAGCCAGTGGCCTACTCGGGTGCCAGGGGCGCAGCTCCGCTACTTTGCTTGCTGGCGGATCATTAGGCCCCGCAATTGGCTCTGCGGCGACAGGCGCTACGTTGACCATGGGCGTACCATCGCTAGCCATCGGCGGCTTAGGTGGAGCCCCGAAGACTGCATCCATTGCCCAAGGGCTCTTGTGTCCCATTGGTGCCCCCGAGAACACATTCTTCGTCCTCAAGACTCCCTGCGGATCTTGGTACACTTCACCATGCGCCAACCCGTCGTATTCCTCTCGGCTCTGGAGTGGCGCTAGTGCGCTAGCCTGCCCAGACGTTTGTGGCCACGACGGATTATATGTTGAAGTCATAGGGGGAGTGGGTGCAACTAAAGAATTGTCGCCCTGTTTGTCTCCGCCTTGCAGCAAGTAAGGCATGTCCATAGGTGTCTTAGGTCCCTCAAATGTCATTGTGTGTTTGCTCCGCTTCCTGTGCTAGGCTACTAGCTGTATTGCCTACAGGCATGTGGGTGCCAGCAAGCCGGCGAGTGCTAGTGGCGGCTAGCTAGTGTAATGCAAAGCATAATTTTGGTTCATGTATGTTAGAGTGACTTGATATTATAGGAACGCCAGACCACTTAAGGTCCTAGGTTCCTATGTGTCATAAGTGTATATGGGTACACCTTGGTTACTTGTGGCCACATACATAGACTAGCCCCCTAAGTCGTGTATTAGGTGCTAAGTATGACCTCTCGTAAGTGTCAACCTGGGAAGACATAGGGGGCATAGATTGTGCAGTTCTTGACTCGATTTCAACGAGGCATTTATCTGTTAGTGTGGACTAGAGGTAACCCGCAAGGCATAAGTACTTGGTATACCTAAAGAATACAACGCCTTTGAAGTGCTGGCACCCGCCTCAAAGTCACACCCCGTTTTTGTGGCTAACCTAAGCGCCAACAAATGAGCGGCGTTTGGGCCGAAGTGCGGGGTAAGCGTCACTAGTCGCCCTCAAGCCTTTGAACTCACGCTAAAAAATGCGTCCTGAGCTAGCGCCAAGGGGTGTAGCTCCGCTACTTAGCTAGGGCCACCTATAGTTTTCCCGCGCTTTTAGTTTTCCCGCGCTTTGCGTTCACCCAAATCTCGCTACCAATTATGTGATGGTACGTAGTTGGAAGGGCTATTGCTCATTAGGCCCTTGTTCTCACGCCAAAATTTGACCCCCAAGCCACAACGCTAATTTGCATTAGCTGCGGCCTTCGCTTGGCCTAGGATGCGATAGACGCTAGCCACCCCGATCCCAAGCTCCCCGGCGATAGCCTCTCGCGTCTTCCCTTGGCCCGCAAGCTCCAGCACCTGACCCGCCTTGGCCCTCGCAGTCGGTTGCCGCCCCTTGTAAAGGCCCTCAGCCTTGGCTTTGGCTATGCCCTCCCGTTGCCTCTCAAGCATAATCTCGCGCTCAAACTGCGCTATCGACCCCAACAGGTTCAGCATCAATTTTCCCGTGGGCGTTCCAGTGTCGAGATTTAGCCCAAGAATGCGAAGGGCAACCCCCTTGGCCTCCAGCCGCGCCACAAGCTCCCCAAGGTTCGCCACGGACCGCGCCAGCCGATCAAGCTTGGTCACGACTAGCACGTCCCCCGCTCGCATGAACTCCATAGCCTCCTTAAGCGCCTTGCGTGGCCCTAGGGCGCTCGTCTGCTCGCTAAAGACCCTCTCGGCCCCGTGAGTGCCAAGTTCCCGCTCTTGGGCTTCCAACCCCGCTTTCTGCTCAATTGTCGAAGTCCTCGCGTAACCGACTATCATCGCCCAAGCCCCTCGATTGCAAATGTACGCTAGGTGACTGGCATTGGGGCGAACCCGCGCCTACCACTAGCATCAAGTACATTGTGATAGACAACCTACCAAAAGTCAATATACTATTTGTGTGATAGGCAATCTAAGGCTTCAGGAAACTATCGCTAGGCCCTGGTCTATTGGTAGCCTGCGCTAGCTGGCACTAGCCCCTAAGCCCCTTGGCCCTAGCGTTCGGGCCTCGCGAGTCCTGGTCGCGCCTCGGGACCCCTAGTATCGCCCTTGCCCGCTTCCTCTTGTCAGTCACGCGATTGAAAGCGAAACCAGTTCGCGGCAAGCGTTTGCACTCAAGCTCGCTACGATGATCGACCTGGGCAGGGGGCATAGGGGTCCCTAGGCCCACCATGAAACCTGAAAACGAAGGGGGGACCCCACTTTCAAAATGCCGCTAAAGCCCTCGTTGTTGTTGTTCAGGTACGGAGTGGTTTTTTCTCGCCAGGAACCTAACGCGTTCCACTAAATCCCAAATGCACCCCCCACCCCCCATCTGCAAACAGGGGGTACGTCTTTTGAAATCGGGGGAGTCCTCGCCCAGCAGGCGCCAGCCCGTGCCTAGCAGTGGGCGGGCGGTTCCTTATGTGCGCTGGTCATCTTCCGTGGAGCGATTATCTTAAGCTAGGCACAGAGTCTGAACGGTGTTAATAATTATCAGCGCATAGGGGGATAGCCTTGGGGCTCGCTATGCTCCTAACTAAGCTTACTGCCTGCCCCGCTCTCTAATCGGGTAGTGGATATGCGATTACCTTTAGCTTTCGCGGTTATTCTTGCGTTTATGGTTTCACAGGCGAATGCAGAAAAAGTGACTTTATCCTGCAAAGGAAGGACAATAGCTAGGCGAGAACTTGGGATAATAGAGTGGACTAAGCAGTGGGACAACGAGGTATTAATTTTTGATTTATCTAAACGTGTTATCCTTCATGGGGATGAAACTGAAGGGGACACGCTAACAACCGTTACAGATGCAGCAATCACATGGAAAACCGATGAAATGGGAGGTCTAGGCCATTTCAGCCGTGTAAATTTAAGTGGAGGCGAAGTTCTCCACGGATTAGACCATATATTTCAGAACTACTACGACAAATGCACGTTAACCACCCCGCGCTTTTAATTCATCAAAAATCATAAAAGTATTCCTAGGCGCTCCAGGCGAGATTAGGGGGAATAGTGCGCTATTTGTTATGCGTGAGTTTTGCTTTGTCTCTTGCGGGATGCGTTGGCGACCAAAGCCCCCTCTCAAGTCAAGCCCCGGCTGACGACCAACAGTGCCAATCTATGGGCTACAAGCAGGGAACACAGACGTACCTTGAGTGCCGTCAATTGCTGCTTAATCAGCATGTCGCGGACAATCAATCCGCTCGCACCGCAAG
Organism: uncultured Alphaproteobacteria bacterium; assembly: GCA_963811015.1. GTDB lineage: Bacteria > Pseudomonadota > Alphaproteobacteria > Rhizobiales > Beijerinckiaceae > Methylocapsa. Next base: position 12,760 of record CAWESJ010000011.1, read on the forward strand.
AGAAAACCTCGGCGACCGCCTCACGGCTCTAGGCGCAGCGATGCAGGCAAGGGACCGACCTATGACGCAAACCTCTTGCACTCCAAAGATCGGAGGAGGGATGGACTGCACCACTTATTAGGGCAGGGTGTTACATTTAGTGATACTCAGTCTTGCGCGGTCCTAGCAATCAATGCTATTTCAATCACTTGGTGCTGCTCACTTTGGGTCCTTAAGCCTGCTCAGGGAGCCAGCCGGCTCTTTTCGCGCGTCGCCGATCGTTTGACGCCTGGCTCTTTTGGCTGCGTCCCGTTTGATTTTTCCCCGTGAGAAGCGTCGCGGGGCTCGCGTCTTTATTCGCTCGTTTGTCGCCTCGACCAAATTCTGCATGGACTCCAAATTCTGCATGGACTCCAAATTCTGCATGGACTCCTGGAAAGCTTGTCGACGCCTGCCGCCATCGCGGGAGTAGCGCGAAGCGTCTTGAGGACCCGGACCAAATCCAAACGTGAAGCCAGCGAAAATGAGATAAGGAAGCCATGCGCAGATCGGCGAAGACTGAACCTCGGACGAAAACGGCGGCGCGCCCTCATAGCCCACGCGCGTTTCGCTATATTGCGGCGGCGTTGCTTTTGGCTATTCCCGGAGCAGCGGCCTCGGCGCAAGCGCAAGCGCCGAAGCGCGCCTTGAACGAAGAACCGGCGCAAGCCTCGGACAAAAAGCCCAATATCATCTTCATCATGGGCGACGACGTCGGCTGGTTCAACATAGGCGCCTACCACCAGGGGATCATGGCCGGCAAGACGCCAAACCTCGATCAGCTCGCCGCCGAGGGCGCGCGGTTCACCGATTATTACGCGGAGCCCAGCTGCACCGCCGGCCGCGCCAATTTCATCACCGGCGAATTGCCGATCCGGACGGGGCTCACCACGGTCGGCCAGGCCGGCGCCGACATCGGCTTGCCCGAGGAAGCGCCGACAATAGCCACGGCCCTCAAGTCATTGGGCTACGCCACCGGCCAATTCGGCAAGAACCATCTGGGCGATTTGAACAAATATTTGCCGACCGTGCATGGGTTCGACGAATTTTTCGGCTATCTCTACCATCTCGACGCGATGGAGGATCCGTTCTGGCACTCCTATCCGCCAGCGATGAAGGATGTGGTCGGCCCGCGCAACCTGATCCATTCCTTCGCGACCAACGCGGACGACGCGACCGTCGAGCCGCGCTGGGGCAAGGTCGGCAAGCAACGCATCGAGGACGCCGGACCTCTGCCGCCGCATCCGATCCAAGGCATTAAATATAACATGGAGACGGTGGACGACGCGATCCTCGACTTCTCCTTCAAGTTCATCGACAAGGCGGCCGAGCAGAAAAAGCCGTTCTTCGTGTGGCTCAACCCAACACGGATGCACATAATCACGCATCTGTCGCCGAAATATCAGGCGACCGAAACGCCCGCGAACGGCTACTACACCGAAGAATCCGGCATGACGCAGCTCGACGACATCGTCGGCTCCGTGCTGAAGAAGCTCCGGGACGCAGGCCTGGAGAAGGACACGATCGTCGTCTTCTCGACCGACAATGGCGCCGAGAACTTCACCTGGCCCGACGGCGGCAACACGCCCTTCGCCGGCGGCAAGGGCACGATCCTCGAAGGCGGCATGCGCGTGCCGATGATCGTGCGCTGGCCCGGCCATGTGCCGGCCGGGAAGGTGGAGAACGGGATCATGTCCGGCCTCGACTGGTTCCCGACCTTCGTCGCGACGGCCGGCGATCCGAACATCGCGGCTGAATTGCTCGACGGCAAGAAGCTCGGCGACCATTCCTACAAGGTTCATCTGGACGGCTATGACCAGACCAATCTGCTGACCGGCAAAGGTCCTTCCAACCGGCATGAGATCTTCTATTTCGCCGAAGGCGCCTTGGGCGCGGTTCGCATCGACGACTACAAATATCGCTTCATCGACCAGCCCAATGGTTGGCTCGGCGGCACGGTGAAGCTCGACTGGCCCGGCATCGTCAATCTGCGGCTCGATCCGTTCGAACGGATGGGTATGCCGACCGCCTCGGGAGGCTCGCTCGCCTTCTATGATTTTTTCGTCCATGAATTCTGGCGTTTCGTCTACGTCCAGAAGGAGGTTGGAACCTACGCCCAAACCTTCATCGCATTCCCGCCGATGCAAAAGGGCGCGAGCTTCAACATGGAGGCGGTGAAGCAACAGATCGAGGCGGCGCAGAAAAAACTCCGCAGCCAGTAAGGCCGCATCCCCTCACGCCGGGTAGAATGTCTCATTCCGGGCGGCCAGCGCGCGAAGCTTTTCGCCCGGATGATAGATGGCGCCGAGGCCCGCCCATTTGCCGGCGGCCTCGACGACGCGCGCAAGGCCTTGATGATCGGCATATTGCAAAGCGCCGCCGAGATGGCGCGGCAGGCCGAGGCCGAGGATGAGGCACATATCCGCTTCGCCCGGCCCTTCGACGACGCCATCCTCCACGCATCTGGCCGCTTCGAGAATAAGCGGAAGCATCATGCGCGCGATGATGTCGGCCTCGGCGATGTCGCTCTTCCCGTTCGGTTGCGCATTAGCGAGGAGGCGGCCGGTTTCCGGGTCCGGCTCCTTGCGCGGGCGGCCCTTCTGGTCGGCTTCATATTTGTAGAAGCCGCGGCCGTTTTTCTGGCCGAGCCGCTTCTCGCGCAAAAGGATCTCGACCGCCGTCTCGTAGCCAGGACGCATCCGCTCGGGAAATCCGGCCGAGACAATGTCGATGACATGATGCGAAATATCCATGCCGATGACGTCGACGAGATAGGCCGGCCCCATCGGCCAGCCAAAGCTCTCCATGGCCCTGTCGATCTCGACGAAATCGACGCCGTCATGAACAAGGCGCAAGAAGCCGAGGAGATAGGGCGTGAGCGTGCGGTTGACGAAAAAGCCGGGACAATCCTGGACGACAACCGGCGTCTTGCCGAGCGCCGTGGCGAAGCCGACGATCGTCGCGATCGCGTCTTGCGAAGTCTTCGCGCCGGGCACGACCTCGACGAGCGGCATTCTCGCCACCGGATTGAAGAAATGCATCCCGATGAAGTTTTCGGGACGCCGCAAGCCCTCCGCCAAAACGCCGATCCGCAAGGATGACGTGTTCGACGCGATCATCGCCTGTTCGCCGACAAGTCCCTCGATGTCCCGCAAGACGGTCCGCTTGACCGCGAGATCCTCGACCACGGCCTCGATCGCGACATCCACCTGATCGAGCCCCTCATAGGCGAGGGTCGGCGCAATGTTGGCCAAGGCGGCGTCGGCCTTGTCCTGCGGGAGCCGCCCCTGCTCCACCTGTCTCGCCAGAAGCTTGCGCGCCTCAGACATGCCGAGGTCGAGCGCGCGCTCGGCAATATCTTTCATGATGATCGGCACGCCTCGGACGGCGCTCTGATAGGCGATGCCTCCGCCCATGATTCCGGCGCCGACGACGGCGGCCTTGCGCACGGGCGCCGCGGTCTTGGCGTAGCGCCTCGCGGTTTTCTTCAGCGCCTGCTCATTGATAAAGATCCGAACAAGGGAGGCCGCGGCCTGCGTCTTCGCGGCCTTTCCGAAAGCCTCTGCTTCGAGCCGAAGGGCTGCGTCGCGATCGAGTCCGGCGGCCGCCTCTAACAGCTCGACCGCGAGATGCGCCGCCGGCAGATGCGGCAAGGCTTTCGCCGCCTGGGCTTTGGCGGCGGCGAGGAGGTCCGACGCTTGCGCTTGCGAAACCGCCAGGCCATTCTTCAAGTCGAGCCGGCGGCGGCGCCAATCCGCCTCGCCCTGAACCGCCCGCCCGAGCATGGCGAGCGCGATGTGGCGCAAGACGTCC
>CAWESJ010000012.1:0-9558 GCA_963811015.1 uncultured Alphaproteobacteria bacterium
CACATCATGGCGGCGGAGGCGATCCGATGATTTCGCGCAAGGCGAGGCGCCCGGCCAGGCGGACGGCGGCTTATGCAACATGCTTTCCGTTCAAGCCGATGCGGCGGCTCGTCACGACGCTCTGGCCGCAAGTGCCGCTTGACCCCGGCTTAGAATTGCTTTTATAAGAGCAAATCGCAAGATGACTGTTTGGCATCTAGGCGTTTCCTCGATTGTTTCGCGAGAATGGCATAGGTGCAGAAACTATCGGCCCTGAGGAAATGTCCTTTTGTTATGCTGAATAGCCAAATAGCTTTCTAGCAAGCAGACGCGCCTCTTCTCAACTCCCCGCCTTCTAGATTGATTAATGCGGGCTCTAAGTCTTCGAGGCATGAAGTAAAAACCACAAGGAGGAAGATTATGGGTGCAATTCTAGACTTGCTCGGATATCTAACGACGCCGCTTGGCGCAGCCCTTGCGATTGCGGGCGCCGTTGCGCTCTATTTCTTCGGGCGCTGGGTTCTCACGGACTGACGCGTCTCTGGCGCATCGTTTCGCCCGGCCTAACTCAGGCCGGCGCGGCGATTTTGCGCCGGTCCACAGTCAGAGCCCCCACGGGCGACCCCCAAGATATATGACCAAGATATATGACAATGTCTGTCGCGCCAAAAATCGGCGCGCTTGACTCATGTCCCTTTATCCTGAAGCTTGTATCGCGACGTCCGGCGTTCGGACCAATGCGGCCGAGCGGCGGGACGGCCCCGGCCCAGAAATCGAGTTGGGATGACGCCTAGCCAGAAAATCGCCCAAGAGTCGGCGCGACGCCGAGACCGCAGCTGCGGCGTGCATCGTTCACGTTGGGCCGATCCGACCGCGCGCCTAGCCCAAATGACCCCAGCCCAGATGTAGCTAAAGCCGCGGGAGGAGAGTTTGGTCCAGGAGCCTTCGACGAGCGCGGAAGCCAGACGAGCCCGATTGGTTGATGGCCTCCCTGCGGCATCTCGACGCAGGTTGAAAACCATGGGCCTCTCTCTGAACAATAATCGGGCCCCTGTCAACGATAATCCGCCGAGCCTCGTCCGCGCCGAACTTCCCTTCGAGGGAGGCCCTGCTCACGAAGACCAATTGCAAGCCGTCTTCCCGGTCAATGTGGCGATCGCCGACAAGAACCCGATGGTTCTTAACGCCCTGGAAAATCTGCTGACGCGCGACAAGCGCTTCAATCTGCTTCTGACGGCGAACGACGGCGAGCGTTTCATCAACAAGGTCGGCCGGCTGCCGATCGCGCTCGGCGTGATCGGCTGGGAATTGCCGCTTCTGCACGCGCGCGACATTTTACATGCGCTTTCAAAGCGGCCCGAGGCGCCGAAAATCGTCGTCTATAGCGGCACCAAGGATCCCAATGCTCCGGCCGAGACCTTGCGCCTCGGCGGCGCCGGCTTCGTCAGCAAACTGTCGCCTCCCGAGCGCCTTCTCGAGGTCTTCGCGTCGGTGGCGGCCGGAGACATGGTGTTTCCTTTCGTCGACATTCAAAAGGGGCGCGCGGACCCCTTGGCCGGCCTGACGCATCGGGAACGCGATCTTCTCGCCGCGCTCGAATCCGGCCAGAGCAACGCCCAGCTCGCAAGGGAGTTCGGCGTCTCCATCAATACGATCAAGTTCCATCTGCGGAACTTGTTCGGCAAGCTCGACGTCCGCAATCGAACGCAAGCGATCTGCCATTATCTTGAAATGAAGCGCTGATCCGGCGGGACCAAGGCGCGGCCGATCGGAAGCCTTTCAGCCAGGCCTCCCCAAATTGATCTGGCTCAGCGCCCGATCGTCAAATCGGTTCATTAAAGGCGCTTCCCTCAAACCCGCGCGCGACGCTCGCGGCCGGAGCCATGAGCGAGCTGAGCCAGCCCCAAATCGAGAGCCGCGACATCGCGCTGCGCGACGGCGCGCATTATATTTTTCGCGCGGTCCGGCCAGACGACGCGCCGGGCTTGCGCGACATGTTTGCGCGCGCGTCCTTGGAGGATATTCACTTTCGCTGCTTTGGCGCGATGCGCGACTTCGCCGGGGACATGGCCGGCCGGCTCGCCCGTCTCGATCCAGCCTCGGAATTCGCGCTCGTGGCGGTGACCCCGCCGGAGCATGGACCCGCGGAAATTCTCGGCGTCGCGCATCTCGCGCAATCTCCCGAGGCCGCGGCGACGGCCGAATTCGACGTCATGGTGCGGGCGGATTTCAAGCAGCGCGGCCTCGGCTACAGGCTGATGACCGAAATCCTGCGAAGCGCGCGCCAACGCGGCCTTGAAACGATTACCGGAACCATTTTGCGCGACAATTACGCCATGCTGCAAATGACGCATGAGCTCGGCTTCGCGACCGAGGCCGTCGAAGATGATGTCGCGCGCGTCAAGCTGCGCCTCGCCCAATGTCCGATCTTCGCCGAGGCTGCGCCGGACGCGACCTGAACCCGCGAAGGCGGCGCGAATAATTCACGCCTCTTCTCGATCCGGCGTGCTATCTCGTCGCGAGCCGCCCGAACTCATTCTCCGGCTATCGACCGCTTGCATCGGCGCCGCCGAACGCAGCGCCTCGAAGATGCGAACCAGGCCCGGTCGGGAGCGCGCGAGAAAGAAGCGCATGAAGGACGACGAGGCCAATCGCTTTTCCGCGCGCGCGGCGCGCTACGCCCGGGTCGGCGCCAATGTCGGCGGCGTCGCGGCGCGGATCGCCGGCGCGCGGCTGCTCGGCGCCCGCGATCCCGGCAATGCGGCGGCCTTGGCGCAGGCGCTCGGCGGCCTCAAGGGACCAATGATGAAGGTGGCGCAAATGATGGCGACCATCCCCGACCTTCTCCCGCCCGACTATGCGGAAGAATTGCAGAAGCTCCAATGCGACGCGCCGGCCATGGGCGCGGCCTTCGTCAAGCGGCGGATGCAGGCCGAGCTCGGCCCAGATTGGCTCTCCCGCTTCGGCGCGTTCGACTATCGCCCGGCGGCGGCGGCATCCCTCGGCCAGGTGCATCGGGCGGTCGCCGAGGATGGCGCCGCCCTCGCCTGCAAATTGCAATATCCCGACATGAGATCGGCCGTCGAGGCCGACCTGAACCAGCTCGACGCGCTATTCGCGCTGCACCGGCGCATGAATCCGATCATCGACACGCGCGAAATCACCAAGGAAATCGCCGATCGCGTCCGCGAGGAGCTCGATTACGACCGCGAGGCCAAGCATGCGGACCTCTATCAGCGGATCTTGGCGGAAAGCGAGGACATCCGCGTGCCCCGCGCCCGGCCCGAGCTTTCGACCGGCCGGCTTCTCACCATGGATTGGCTCGAAGGCGAAAAGCTGCTGGCCTTCAAGCAGGCGGACGAAACCGCGCGCAACAGGATCGCGACGGCGATCTTCAAGGCCTGGTGGCTCCCGTTCAGCCGGTTCGGGGTCATCCATGGCGATCCCCATCTCGGCAATTACACTGTTTTCACCGAGCCCGACGCCTTCGAAAAGACGCGCCGCGAGGCTCGCGGCATCAATCTTCTCGACTATGGCTGCGTCCGCATTTTTTCGCCGAAATTCGTCGGCGGAGTGGTCGATCTCTACGAGGGCCTGCTGAGCAATGATTTCGCCCGGACCATGCACGCCTATGAGACCTGGGGCTTCCAGGGCCTCACCAAGGAGCTCGCCGAAATTCTGAATATTTGGGCGCGCTTCATCTATGGGCCCTTGCTCGACGACCGGGTGCGCACCATCGCCGATGGCGTCGCGCCCGGCCATTACGGCCGCAAGGAGGCTTTTCACGTGCATCAGGCGTTGAAGCGAAAAGGCCCGGTCCGGGTGCCGCGCGAATTCGTCTTCATGGACCGCGCCGCGATCGGCCTCGGCGGCGCCTTTCTCCATCTCGACGCGCGGCTCAATTTTCATCGCTTGTTCAATGAAACCATCGGCGCCTTCTCGCGCGAGGCCCTGAGCGACAGGCAGTCCGCCGCGCTCGCCGCCGTAGGCCTTTCGCCAACGCCCTGACTGGGCGCAAGGGGCGCGCGCCTTATTTGGACATGGATTCAAGGCCATCGGCGCAAGATCGGGATAGGGCTCCTTAAGATCATGATTATGCGGGGCGTTGTCGCGCGAGCCGTCCGCGCCGGCGGAAATCGCGCCGCGGCGGCGTTGCGTCCGTAGGGAAATTTCCCTCTCCGCCGGCGCAAGAAATTCGCGCTTTCCGGCCTATCCCCTCTTGCGTGGAGCAAGAATCATTGCGAAAGCTTGAGGCAATGTCACTCCGCAGAAGAGGCTGCCGCAATGGCCGACGAACATGCTCACCCCGGCGGGCAACCCGACGCCGATTTCGCCGAGCACGAACGAACCTATCATCTGTTCCTTCAGCTGGTGAAATATACCGTCATCGGCGTCGTCGCCCTCCTTGCCTTGCTGGCGTTTTTCTTGGGCTAATCCGTGCGAAATAGCGTCTCGTAGGTCGGAAGGGCCGTCACCGAGGCCGATCCGACAAGACCCGAACCCGTTCCAGGCTCGACGATCTTTCGGAGTTTTGCATGCGCATAGCCGTCCCCGCTGAAACCGATCCTGGCGAAACCCGCGTCGCGGCGACCCCAGACACAGTGAAAAGCCTTATCGACCTCGGCGCGAAAGTGGTGGTGGAGACCGGCGCCGGACTTCGATCCGGCGTCTCGGACGAAGCCTATGCCGAGGCGGGCGCGACAATTGCGCCCTACGCCCAGGCCGCCGTGCAGGACGCGGACATTGTTTTGCGCGTCCGCCGTCCCACCGCCGACGAGCTTGCCGGAGTCCTGCCGGGCGCGGCGGTCCTGGCGATCCTCGACCCCCATGGCCATGTCGACGCGCTGCAGGCGCTGGCGGGCGAGGGCGTTTCGGCTTTCGCGATGGAGCTGATGCCGCGCATCACGCGGGCGCAGTCCTTGGATGTTTTGTCGAGCCAGGCCAATCTCGCCGGCTATCGCGCGGTCATCGACGCCGCCGCCGAATTCAGCCGCGCCATCCCGATGATGACAACGGCCGCGGGCACGATTCCGCCGGCGCGAATCTTCATCATGGGGGTCGGCGTCGCCGGCTTGCAGGCGATCGCCACCGCAAGAAGACTTGGCGGCATCGTCACCGCGACCGACGTTCGGCCGGCGACCAAGGAGCAGGTCATGTCGCTCGGCGCGAAATTCATCGCGGTCGAAGACGCGGAATTCGCCCAGGCCGAGACGGCGGGGGGCTACGCCAAGGAGATGTCGCCTGAATATCAGGTCAAGCAGGCGGCCCTGATCGCCTCCCATGTCGCCGCGCAGGACATTATCATCGCGACCGCGCTGATTCCCGGCCGCAAGGCCCCCATTCTGATCACCGCCGAAAACGTCGCTTCGCTGCGGCCCGGCTCGATCATCGTCGATCTCGCGGCGGAGCGCGGCGGAAACTGCGAATTGACCAAGCCGGGCGAGGTCTTCACCACCGACAACGGGGTCAAGATCATCGGCCATTTGAATTTCGCCGGACGCCTGCCCGCCAGCGCCTCGGCGCTTTACGCCAAAAATCTTTTGGCTTTCGTCGAAACGCTGGTCGACGCGGAGTCCAACGCGCTTGCGATCAATTGGGACGATGAGCTCGTCAAGGCGACCTTGCTCACGAAAGATGGGGCGCTCGCGCATCCGAGCTTTCAAGCCGCGTCCTGAACCAAGCTCGCGCCCGGCGCCAGAGCATGTTTTCGAAGAAGTTGACCGACTTTTTCGATCAGAACATGCTTCAACTTAATAGATCTGGAGCAAGTTCTTCGATTGGATGCGTCATCCAATCGGAACGCGCTCTAAGTCCAACGAGGAGGGAGACGCAATGGCAACCGAAATCGACCAACAAGCGCTCGACAAGCTGCATGCGGCGGCGGCGGCGGCGCGCCAGGCCGCCGAGAGCGCGGAGGCCGTCGCAGATCAGATCGCCAGCGGCGCCTCCGTGGCGACCGGCGGCGCGATCGATCCTTTCGTCTTCCGGCTCGCGATTTTCGCCCTCGCCGTCGTCGTCGGCTATTATGTCGTCTGGTCGGTGACTCCCTCGCTGCATACGCCGCTGATGTCCGTCACCAACGCGATTTCCTCGGTCATCGTCGTCGGCGCCTTGATTTCGGCCAGCGTCAGCGTCGGGTCCGGCGAGGACACCGGCTCCGGCGCGTCGCGCTTCTACGGCTTCATCGCCTTGATCCTCGCCTCGGTCAATATTTTCGGCGGCTTCCTCGTCACCGAACGCATGCTCTCCATGTTCAAGAAGAAGGGCTGAACCGATGAACGCCAATCTCGCGGCCCTGCTCTACCTCGCCTCGGGCGTGCTTTTCATTCTCGCCCTGCGCGGCCTGTCATCGCCCGAGAGCGCGCGGCAAGGCAATCGCTATGGCGTCATCGGCATGGCGATCGCCGTCGTGACGACGCTTCTCTACCATTTGCCAGCCGGATTCGGGTCCTTTTTGCTCGTCCTGGTCAGCATCGGGATCGGCGCGGCGATCGGCATTTGGCGGGCGCGCTCCATCCAGATGACGGCGATGCCCCAGCTCGTCGCCCTGTTTCACGCCCTCGTCGGCCTCGCCGCCGTGTTCGTCGCGGCGAGCGCGCTCCATGCGCCGCAAGCCTTCGGCCTCGGCGCGCCCGACGCGATCCACTCCGGCAGCCTCATCGAAATGGCGATCGGCGCCGCGATCGGAGCGATCACATTCACCGGTTCGGTCATCGCCTATCTGAAGCTCGACGATAAGATGACCGGCAGGCCGATCCTGATCGCCAACCGCCACGTGATCAATATCGGCCTCGGCGTTCTGGCCTTGATCTTCGCCGTAGCCTTCGCGGCGACCGAGGCGCATTTCGTCTTCTGGCTGATCGTCCTGGTCGCGCTGGCGCTTGGCGTCCTCCTCATCATCCCGATCGGCGGCGCCGACATGCCGGTCGTGATCTCCATGCTCAATTCCTATTCCGGCTGGGCGGCGGCGGCCGTCGGCTTCACCCTCGGCAATCTGGCCTTGATCATCACCGGCGCGCTCGTCGGCTCGTCGGGCGCGATCCTGTCCTATGTGATGTGCAAGGGGATGAACCGCTCCTTCGTCTCCGTCATTCTCGGCGGCTTCGGCGGGGAGGTTGCGCCGAAGGAAGGCGCGGTCGAGACGCGCCAGGTCAAGCAGGGCTCGGCGGAGGACGCGGCCAAGCTCCTCACAAAGGCGAAAAAGGTGATCATCGTCCCAGGCTACGGCCTGGCCGTCGCGCAGGCGCAGCACGCCTTGCGCGAAATCGCCGACGTGCTGAAGAAAAAGGGCGTCGAGGTCAAATACGCCATCCATCCCGTCGCCGGGCGCATGCCGGGACACATGAACGTCCTGCTCGCCGAAGCACGACCCAAGAGAATCGGCGCCGATAAGGGCGACTTGAGCAAATGGCCTACCGAGCAAGCTAACCCGCGGGAACACATCCCGCGACTGGAGGATCGATCTAAATATGCCAAACCACATCGAAATCGCCGATGCCCTGAACACGGGCGTTTTGTCCATCGCGGTCATCAGCCCAGACGAGCAACGCCGCAAGGCGGCGTTAGTCGAACTGAGCGGGTGTCACAGCGGCCCCGTCCGGGAGTTCACTGCCCACTATCCCGCCCTTGACGAGGTGTCGAGGGTGATCGGCCATAGCTTCGACGTCGTCCTTGTGGACCTGGACAGCGATCTGGAGTACGCTCTCGATCTGGTAGAGACAATCTGCCGCCATGACCTTGCGACCCCGATGGTCTATTCGGCGCATGCCAGTCCGGACCTGCTGGTGCGCTGCATGCGCGCCGGCGCCCGCGAGCTTCTCTCGCTGCCCTTCAGCTGCGGGGAGATGGCCGAGGCGCTGGTTCGAGTTTCGGCCCTCCTGTCCACAGCCCGCCCCGCGAAGAAGACCGACGGCAGGCTGCTCGTGTTTCTCGGCGCCAAGGGCGGTTCCGGAGTGACAACCGTGGCCTGCAATTTTGCTGTGTCGCTGGCCCAGGGCCACCAACAGAGAACCCTGTTGATCGATCTCAATCTCCCGCTGGGAGACGCGGCGATCAGCCTGGGAATCAAGGCTCAACACTCGATTGTCAACGCATTTCAGAATTCCAGCCGGCTGGATTCGCATTTTCTCTCCACCCTGCTGGTGCGGCACGATTCGGGGTTATGCGTGCTCGCGGCGCCCAGTGAATTGGCCACCACGTATGTCTCGGTTGAGGCCATCGACAAGCTGCTGGAAGTCGCCCGCCAGGAATTCGACTATGTGGTGGTCGATGCGGGGTCTAAGCTCGACCTGCAGCGGAAGCATCTGTTCGATGGTTCCGCCACCATCTATCTGGTCACGCAGGCCGGCATTCCCGAACTGCGCAACTCGCATCGCCTGATCTCGCAGCTCTCGGCCGCGGGCAGTCCCAAACTCGAAATCGTGCTCAACCGGTACGACTCTCGCAACCTGGAAATCGATGAAGAGCATATTGCGAAGGTTCTCAACAGGCCGGCTCAGTGGAGAATTCCCAACAACTATGCCGCAGTGCGGCAGATGCAGAACACGGCCACCCCGCTCACCGAAGGTGGCTCGCACATTGCACGGGCAATCCGGCAGATGACCGAATCCGTTTGCGGCCGGCCCACTATCCCGGAAAAGAAAAGAGGGTTCAGTTTCTTCGGCTGGGGTTTCTATCCTGAGGGAAGGAAAGCCCGGCTTGCAGTTTCCGGATAAGGAAGGCCTGCCCCTGCCATGTTGGCGCGCCGCAGTATCCCCTGTGAAGCAGAGCGGTTTTTGGCAAACTTCCCTCCCGGTGGCGAACACAGATTCTGGAACGAGAACCGCACATCACAAACTCCCAACCGATTCTCCAGACCCAGTTGGGTTTGGGAGGCTCTATGCACGCATCCTCCGACCATGTGATTCAATGCGCGTCCCATGTCTTCTCAGACAATCTGAACCGGCTGCCATATGAATTCGCGCACAGTCTCGCCGGAAGCCCGCTCTTCGAGCTTTCCCGGCTTGTAGATCTGGCCGAGAAGGTGGCGACGCGTTCTACACCCCATCTGCCCGGCGGAGACGTGTATTTCAACGACGGATTGATTGAGCCAGGCGAGAAGCCGGCGCGTCCCGACCTGCCGCGAACGGCCGCCGGCTAAGGCAATTTGTGTCCACAAAGGCAAAGGAACTTGGGTGGCGGACAGTCCGGTTCCGCTAAGCGCAATGGTTTGAGGGTTTACGCCGGCATTGTCGGAAATTTGCAGCGTGGCGCTCTGGCTTCGGAAGCGGAAGGTTTAAAATTTAAAACAATGGTGCAACTGGCCGACGGCGCAAGCGTAGCGCCATTGATACACGTTGATTGCGAACTGTTAATCGAAAAGTCCGCGGCATTAGCGCCGGTAATGGAAAGCGTGTTCAGGTTAATAGCAGGAGTGCCTACATTATTCAAAGTGATGGTAATAGGTGTATTTTAAGTCCCGTCAGTAGCCGTACCAAAAGCGGCGCTGCTGCTGGATAATGACAAAGGACCCTGGCCTTGGTAAATATAAACACTTTGATAGGCAAACACTGCGCAGCCATTCGAGCCGGTAGGATAATT
>CAWESJ010000013.1:0-4624 GCA_963811015.1 uncultured Alphaproteobacteria bacterium
GTATGATGCGGTCCCGGCCAAGGCCGATCTCCTCGGCCCGCGCGGCCGAGAGCAGCGCCGATTGCACCATGGCCTCGCGGGTCACGGCGCCGGTCGAGAGCGGGGCGGCGGCGCGCGGCGTTCTGGTCCATGAGCGCGGTCAGAAGCTCCTGGTCGAGCGAGCCCCAATTGGCGCCGATGCGCACCGCCTTGCCATGCTTGATCGCGGTCTCGACAATGGCCGAGAATTGCCCGTCCTTCTTGTCCTTGAAGCCGACATTGCCGGGATTGACGCGATATTTGTCGAGCGCCTCGGCGCAGGCCGGATGATCGGCCAAAAGCTTGTGCCCAATATAATGGAAATCGCCGATGAGGGGGACATCGCAGCCAAGCTGGCCAAGCCTTTCGCGGATATGCGGCACGGCGGCGGCCGCTTCGTCGCGATCGACGGTGATGCGGACAAGCTCGGATCCGGCGCGGGCGAGCGCCGCGATCTGCTGCGCCGTGGCCTCGACATCGGCCGTGTCCGTATTGGTCATGGATTGGACGACGATTGGCGCGCCGCCGCCGACCTCGACCGAAGCCTTGCCGGCGCCGACCCGCACGCCAATGGAGGCGCGCCGGGGCAGGGGCCCGGCCGCGTCGGGCTCGGCGGCGGAGAGGGAGGCAATCGGGCTTTGGGCGATGTTCATGCAGGGCTCTGGTTTTGGCGAAGGCGACGCGGGATTATGGGGCGCGGGCGCGACGCGGTCATGACCTGGAGGGCCGGAGACAGTGGTGGGCAAAAAGGCGCGAGGCGTCAAGGGTGGGGGGGATTTGGGCTTTCGGCCGCGTTGAAACATCACGGACACAATCCGTGGTATTAAGCTACGATTTTGGATCCGACGAGATCGGCACCGAGCGATTACCTCCCGCGAAAGGACCTGCAAGCATAACGGTCATGGCATGGCAACAGTAGGCATCGGTAGAAGGCTGAGTAAATTGCCGGGCCTGACCATCACGCTGGCGGGCATCTGCAAGAACTGCGGCTTTTTGAAAAGCTCGATAATTCTTTGGTCCGATGACGCGAAAATCGTGAACCAGAGGCCGTGATGGAATTGAACCACAGCCGCGATCACAGTGCGCAGGTCGCAGTTGTAGCGATACACGAACTGGTCGCCAACATTCTTGCGCCCTTGCCGGAGCGTTCCTTGGATTGGGAGTTTTTCGATGCGAGCATTCAGGTGCTCTTGTGTCATCCCGCCATTCAGCGTGAACTGGCACCAAACTGCGCTATCCAAAGGCAATGCAGCGCCAACGTGTTCGCGATACAGCGCCATGGCCAGCTTCGCTCCGAAAACACTGAGATGTGCGTGGACGCGCGGTCCGTCCGCATGAATTCGGGCAACTTTCTGAAGGAGGCCAGAGCCTGATCGCGGCGTCCACTCATGGTAAACCTTGCCGGGAAGGCTCATCTCATCCCGAACGCCAGGCGCATGGGTATCGATTGTCAATATGAGATTGCGGATTTTCTCATCCTGCCAGCTTCCTTCGACATTGTTTGGATGCGCTAGCGCCATCAAAGTGGCAACCGCGTCGGAGCCGCGTGTCCCGGCGTTGCAGGCTTTGCACGCGCCGTACTCCATCGCACCCGGTCGCTGACGATCCCGAAACATGCCTGTAGGCGGCATATGCTCCAAAGTCTCTGCTGGACCGGAGCAGTAAATGCATCGCGGCTCTCTTGCGAGGACCGCCTGACGCGTCAGGCATTTACGCTTCGCCTCTCCCATCAATTAGCCCAAAGTGCGAATAAATAAAACTTAATCATACACTGATTCTCTTCATTTCTTAGAACTCTATTATGGGAAAGCAATGATTTGGCTCGCAATTGCCATGTAATGCACTCGGAGTTTCACTCGCTGATACACTCAATTGGCACTGAGCTGGCTGTGGACAAAGATTTCTCCATTTGGCCCAATAGAGACGGCCGCCCCCTCACCCCTCCCCACACGCCCGGCACCGCCCCGCCACCTCCATCACGGTCGCGCGCGGGGAAAACTCGGCCTTCCCCGCTAGCTCCGCCAAGCTTCCGCGCAACTCCTCCGAGGTCGCCTCCACCACTTCGCCGCAGGCTTCGCAGATGAGAAACACGATAGGCTCTTGCGCTTCGTGGCCGTGGCCGCAGGCGAGATAGGCGTTGCAGGAGGCGAGCCTGTGGATGAGGCTGTTCTCGAGCAGGAAATCGAGCGCGCGATAGATCGAGATCGGGGCGGGGCGCTTGCCGGTCGCCTGCGCCACCCGGTCGATCATCTCATAGGCGCCGAGCGGGCGGCCCTCGACGGCGAGGATCTCGAGAATCCGCCGCCGGCTAGGCGTCAGGGCGATCCCCGCCTCGCGGCAAAGCGCCAAGGCCTCGGCCAGCGCTCGCTCGCCGCCGCGCCCCGTCCGGCCGGCCTCAGAGGGTCGGCGCGATGCCCGTGAAATCGTCATATTAACAATATAGCTGGAAAGCTCGGCTAAAGGGAGCCCAGGCGGAGAAAAGCGCGCGCCGAGGCTTCGCTTTTCCCGCAAAGCCCAAAAACTAAGGAGTTGGAGCATGTTCTCATGAGACATCGGATATATCCGATGTCTAAATGTCGAAAAAGTCATGCAACTTTTTCGGAACATGCTCTAGGCGTAGATTAGGCGCGGGGCCGGAGCTTTCGCCGGCGCAACAGGCCGCAGGAACGCAGGAGCATCGACCTAATGACTTCTCAAGAACCGCAACGCCATCGTCACCGGCTCGACCAGCGGCATAGGCCTCGCCATCGCCCGCGCCTTCGCCAAGGAGGGCGTCAACGTGACCATCAACGGCCTCGGCGATCCGGCGGCCATCGAAGCCGAGCGCGCCGGCATCGAGAAGGATTTCGGCGTCAAGGCCTTTTATTCGCCGGCCGACATGACCCAGCCGAACGAAATTCGCGCCATGGTCAAGACCGCCGAGGAAAACCATGGCGGCGTCGACATCCTGGTCAATAACGCAGGCATCCAGCATGTCGCGCCGATCGAGGAGTTTCCGATCGAGACCTGGAACCTGATCCTCGCGATCAATCTTTCGGCCGCCTTCCATGCGATCGCGGCCGCCATTCCGGGCTTCAAGGCGCGCAAATGGGGCCGCATCATCAGCACGGCCTCGGCCCATTCGATCGTCGCCTCGCCGTTCAAATCGGCCTATGTGACGGCCAAGCATGGGCTCGTCGGCCTCACCAAGACGGCGGCGCTGGAGCTCGCCACCTTCGGGGTGACCGCCAATTGCATCTCGCCCGGCTATGTCTGGACGCCGCTGGTCGAAAAGCAGATCCCCGACACGATGGAGGCGCGCCATCTGACCCGCGACCAGGTCATTAATGACGTGCTCTTGAAGGCGCAGCCGACCAAGGAGTTCGTGACCCCCGATCAGGTGGCCTCGCTCGCCCTCTATCTCGCCTCGGACGCCGCGGCGCAGATCACCGGCGCGAATATTTCCATCGACGGCGGCTGGACCGCCGAATGATCGCCGGGCGAGCCGCGCCATGACCAAGGCCGAGGCGGAGATCGATTGGCGGGCCAGAAAAAGGTCAGCCTCGCCCTGCAGGGCGGCGGCTCGCATGGCGCGTTCACCTGGGGCGTGCTCGACTATCTGCTCGAGGATGAAAGGCTCGACATAGAGGCGATCACCGGGACGAGCGCCGGGGCCATGAACGCGGTCGTGCTGGCCGAGGGCTATCTCCAAGGCGGGCGCAAGGGCGCGCGCCGGAGCCTCGCCAAGTTCTGGCGCTCGGTCAGCGACCAAGGCGCGCTATCGCCGATCGAGCGCAAGCTTCTCCACGCGTTTTTTCTGGGCTGCGCCGCTGCAGGCGCAGGTCGCAAGCTGGTGGACCGACCTCGTCACCCATTATGCGAGCCCCTATGAATTCAATCCGCTCAACATCAATCCGCTGCGCGACCATCTCCTGAAGATGGTCGATTTCGCCAAGGTGCGCGCCTTAACCGAGCTCAAGCTCTTCATCGCGGCGACCAATGTCAAAACGGCAAGGTCGAAGTGTTCGAGCGACATGAGCTGACTGTGGATCATGTCATGGCCTCGGCCTGCCTGCCGAACTTGTTCCAGGCAGTCGTCATCGACGGCGTTCCCTATTGGGACGGCGGCTACATGGGCAATCCGGCGCTGTTTCCGCTATTCTACAAGACCGCCTGTCCGGACGTCGTCATCATTCAGGTCAACCCGATCGAACGCGACGAAATTCCGAGGTCGGCGCGCGACATCCAGGATCGCCTCAACGAAATCACCTTCAACGGCGCGCTCATGGGCGAGATGCGGGCCATCGACTTCGTCGACAGGCTCGTCGATGCGGGCATATTGTCGCGCGAGAATTACATGCGTCCTTTTGTGCATAGGATCGACGGCGGCGGCTTGCTCGAGCCGTTCCCGGCTTCCAGCAAGGTGGACGCCTCCTGGTCTTTGATCAGCCAGCTGCATGGCTTCGGCCGCGAGGCCGCCAAGCAATGGCTCGCCGAGCATTACGAGTTGATCGGCAAGAAGGGCACGCTCGATCTGCGCATGGCCTATAGCTGACGCGCCCGCCGGCTCCGGCGCATTCCAATGGGCCTGCTACGCGTGGCCCATTTCCGCGAGGCGCTGAAAGAT
>CAWESJ010000014.1:0-6989 GCA_963811015.1 uncultured Alphaproteobacteria bacterium
TAACCTGATCGACAAGAAGACGGGCCGCCTGATGCTCGGGTTCGGCCATGCCTTGACGATCGACGCCGCGCAGGGTCTCACCTCCGACGAGCATATCAACGCCCTCCCGCGCGGGACCGCCGGCATTACCGCTTTCAAGGCCTATGTCGCGGAAAGTCGCGCCAAGGGCGACACCTGGACGGTTGTCTCGGAAGCGGCCGTCTTCGAGGCTGAAAAGCGAAGCCGGGCTCTTGGCGACGCCAAGCCGGTCGAATTCGCGGACCTCTGGAGACGCATCGGCGCCGATATGTCGGAGAAGCCATACAAGGCCCTCGCGCTCGATCTCGTCGACGCCACCCGGCGGGCTCGCAACCGCACGGTCGATTCCTTCATCAGCCAGAGCCACACGCTTCACGCCTGGGCCTCCCAGGGCCACGACGCCGGCCGCCACGCACGCGAGACGGCGCAGGAGAAAACATTCAGCGCGAAACTTGCCGACCAGATCGCCGAGTTCAATGAGGCCGTCAAACGAAACGTCGCCCAGTTCCGAGATGCAATTCAGGGCGTCGACGCTCATCTGCGCAGCAAGCGCGCCGAGCCGCAGGCCCCGCGGCAGGCACCGGAGGCAGCGCCAACTGCGGCTCCCGCCCCTCAGCCGTCTTCACCGTCACCTGGGCCTTGAACCAGGATCAGACGGGGACGCCGGCAGGTTCTCAAACGGATTGATCACCGGCACGCCCAACGGTTCGAAATGCCGCAGATTACGCGTCAGGATCGTTAAATGATGACGCCGCGCCGTCGCTGCGATGACGATATCGGCAAAACCGGGCGCCTGGCCCAACCCTCGAGCCTTGTCGGATAGCGCCCCGGCGATCCGGGCGACCTCAATGTCGAACGGCAGGACGCGATCGCCATAGAGATGGAGCAGGGTCTCGACCCAGGCCGCCAAGCCCTCCGCCTTGCGCGTCGCCCCTTCACGCCGCGCCTTGGCGATCCCGTCTTCGATCTCGGCTATAGTTACCGCTGAGAGGAAGAGCGCGCCCGATTCCGCGTCCATCCAACTAATCACATCGGCGGCCGCGCCCGCCTTCGCCGGCGATCCGGCCGAGATTACGTTGGTGTCGACCAGATACACCGGCTCAGAAATTCGTCTGGCGAAGGGGCGTCAGGTCGCGCTCCGGCAAATCCCCCGGCTCAACCGGAGCCGCCATCAGGAGCCGGCCAAAAGAGGGCACGCGCGAGAGCCTCTCCCATTCCGAGAAGCTGAGGACGACGGCTTGTGGCTTGCCGTGCCGAGTGATGACGACCGGTTCGCCATGCACCACCTCATCCACCACCGCCGAAAGGGTCGCTTTAGCGTCGCGGAGCTGGATTTCTCGCATAAGGCTTTCCGCTATATGACTACAGTAGTCATATAGCACGACAGGCTTGATTGCGCAAGATGGAGACTAACTCGCACGCCGGCCAATGGTCGGTTACGAGACGCTGGGACCATCTGGCTTAGTCTTACACCACCGGCGCCCGCCACCGAGGCCGCAGGTGACGCTCGTCAGGGTGATGCGGCTTTTCCGCCAGACGTAATTCCCCGCGCCGGGCGGCCCGCGATCGACCGCATCAAGCCCAACCAAAACGCCCGATCCTTCTCGCCGCCCCCGCTAGGCCCAGAGCTCGACAGATCATGCCGCACAACCGGCGCGTCCCGGAGCGCTGCGCTCATCAATTCGAGCATCCTTGCTTTGCGGGCCAGATATGTCTCGTCCAAAAAGGCCATCATCTCGACTACGACAGTCCTGCGCCTGTTTCCGGCGCCGCCGGCCGCGCGTAGGATAAAATCAGGAAGCCAAGACCGCGATCGCAATAGTCGTTTCTATCATCGTAGAATTTACGATAGCGGCCGGCCCCCCAAAGCATTTCTGCAAGACCGCCGCCGATGCCAGTAGGTGAGGGCAACTTACGAAAACCACGGCTAGAGCATTCCCGCTTCTCCTCTACGATCAGAAGCGGCCCACCGATATTGTCAAAGACCGCTTTGAAGCGGGCGTCGCGTTACCTGCGCCCCGAAAGGAGATGCATTCGATCATCGATTACTATCGCAGACACAAGTTCAACAGCCGAGCAGCTGGTTACCCGTGAGGTCATGAGTTTTCAGCACGAACATCGCGCGGGTACGTCACTTGCCACATCGAACTTCCCCTGGCGTCGCTGGACGGGAACGGCATGCGAATAAGTCTTTGAATCACGGTGCGGGCGATTCCTTTGTTCGGATTGGCGGCGGAACCCGATTGACAACTGGCGACAAGGATTTGAGATATGTCGCGATCGCCCTCGCATCCTCTTCGCTCAAGAAACTGGATTGCGTCCGCCAGGGCATCGCGGATGAAAGAATTCGGCCATCGGGAGCGAGCCCCTCCTTGAGAGCTTTGACAATGTCTTCGTCGCTCCATTTGCCGATCCCGGTTTCAGGATCGGGCGTGATGTTTGGAGGGTAAATGCGCCCGAACGCGCCAACTGCGATCGGATGGTTCCCGCCGGTCATCAGGCGATCGGCGATCAGGTCGCCCGAGTCCGTGCGGGGCGAGTGACAGCCGGCGCAGCCCGTGATTGTTGAAAGATAAGCGCCTCTCGCGAGTTCGTCGGACGAACCGGCATGTGTTGGGCGCGGGGCCAGCGCAAGCGCGAACGCCACAGCTGTGGCCGCGACAAGTCTTTGTCGATCCTTTAGGCGCGCTGGAGAATTCGGCCTCTCCGCCGGCGCGTTCGTGCGGCTGCGCCTGCCTCTGCCACGCCAGATCGGGAAACCGGCGGTGTGCCGGTCGAGCGCGGGCAACGCGCCGTAAATTACGACAAGAAGAGCGAGGGAAATCGCGGCTGGAATCCATGCTATCCCGACAGCAACGCCCACGGGCCGGGCCGCTGCGAAGTCCTCCACAGCCGCGATCAAGTCCGAAGCGTTCACGAAATGGGCATAGCGAAGGCCCGTTTCCGTCGCGAGATTTTTGAGATGCCCCTCGTCGACGGACGAGAGATATTCATGGCCGGCCGCCGTCGTTCCGCCGAAAGGCGCGTTGCGGGGATTGTAGCCTTCCCTCTTCTCGGCGCCTGGAGGCGGCGGCGCCGTTACGTTCTCGTTGGGGACGTCGCCCGGTTGCCAGAAGCCGGTCTCGTGCCCGAATTCGTCGAATTTCGGAATTGGCGAAAGATCATAGCCGCCGACGCCAACGATCAATCCTTTCGCGAGACCTTGCTTTCCCTCATAATGCGGGCCGCCTGTCCAGGGGAACGGCGGAGCTTCCTGGCCATCGCTCATGAAAATGAGATCGGCGCCGAGCTCGTCAGCCAAAGCGACAGACCGATAGAGCCCGCTTGCGATGCGGCTGTCGCCTTCCCAGGCCATGCGCCAATCGAGGGCCGCAATTTCACGATCCAGCGCTTCGAAATTGTCGCAAACCTCAGTGGGCTCAAACAGAAGAAATGGGCGTCTTTCGGTGAATATCGCAAGGCCGAGCCGCGATTGGCAAGGCACGGCGATCAGCATTTGCCGCAGCGCGTCCTTCGTCATAGCGAGTCGGCTGACAGCTCGCCCGTTCATGTGATAGTCGCGCGTATTCATGCTTCCCGTGATGTCGACCACAGCGAGAAGATTGAACGTTTGGCGCTGGAGTTGGACCGGCGGCAGGACCAGCGCCAGGCCGAGCAAGATCGCGGCGGCTAATGTGAGCCAGAAACGGAGATCATGAAACGCGGGAAGCGTTGAGAACGGCAGTCTCACGGCAATCCTTCCGGGACGCCCGGCATGTCGGGCCAGAGCTGCTTCGACGCTGGCAGGACGTCGCCTTCATTTTCCTGGCCGAGCGGGTAGTCGCGAACAAGACGCAGAGCAACGTCGAGATTGTATTTTGCGTCCCAATTGCCTGGATCTAATTCGAGGACGCGTCGAAAATTCTGCTTTGCGAGATTCACGAAAGGAACCGCGCCGCTGAGATCGCCGTTCGAGATTAGCTTGAAGGCTTGCCTCAGGCGCGCATTCCCCAGATTGAAGAGAAAACTCCTGAACGCACTTTGATCGCCACGACGCGTGAGCGCTTCAGTGAGCGCTTGCGCTTCGTCAATGCGGTCATGGGCCAGCAGGAAGCTGGCGCGCGCGAAAATCACTGCGGCCGATGCGTCATCATTCACCTTTACATCATGATCTGTGCGCAGGGCCGTGATTGTGCGGTTGTCAGAGAAGCCGACGAACCAGGAGGCGCCCGCTGCGACAAGCAGGATGAGCGATGTAAGCAGAAAAAGCACGGCGGCCAAGTCGATTGCGCGACGAAACATGCGAAATCCCCGCGACAAATCGACCGCGGTTTCGTCGCGCTCCTCGTTGCAACGGCATTGCCTGGCTGCCCATGACTAAACCGCCCCCTTCGCGTGGCGCCGCGCGTCCACCTGACTCCCGAGGCGACGCTCCGCGAATCGCGCCGCGAGAAGCAATAAAAGTGCGATCAGGGACGCGGCGTAGGCGCTGCTCGAATAATCCCGCCGCGGCGTTTGTTCGACATATAGGGTTGGGTTCATCTCGAGCCGGCCGATCGTTTCGACCGCCGTCCTTATCGCGTCCGGATTATCCGCCTCGAACGCGCGATAGGGAACGCCCAGGCTTTCAAAGAAGCGATGCAGCGCAGCGGGCGCATCCCTGTCCGGCAGAGCATCGGCCTCGAAAAGGCCTGGATCGCCCTCCGTGCGAAGGTAAAGATAGTAGATGTGCACGCCGAGCTTCAGCGCATCGGCGCGAATAGTCTCCTGGACCAGCCGATCGATGACGCCCGCGCCATCGGAGACGAAAAGGACGACCCGCGTCGCTGTCGGGATATCAATCTTGAAGGTCGTCAAGGCCATGCCAAGTCCGCGCCCTATATCGGTATGGGCGAGAGCGGGGCGGTTCATCGCGTCGAGCGCGGCCATGATGGGCGCGCGCTTCGCGGTGATAGGCATGGCCAGGATAGGCGACGTCGAAAATGCGACGACCGCGAATTGATCATGCGGCCTTTCGGAAAAGAAAGCCTTGACCAGCCTTACGGCGGCTGCGGTCTTTGATTCCTCGCGCTCCGTCGGCGTCCGATTGGCGAAGGTTTGATCCATACTCACGCTACGGTCGAGCAGCAGGACGATATGGGCCCCCTGGCCGATGCGCTCCACACTTGCGCGCTTGCGATGTAGACCGGCGATCCCGAGGACCAAAGAAACAATGCAGATGGCCGCAAGCAAACGTAGAAGGATGTCGACCGAAATTGACAGCGCGTCCCTCGGCATAATCGCGAGCCACGGATAGGGGATGGCCTTTTGGCCTAAGTTTATCAGTGGTATAAACGCTATGAGCAGCAGCCAAAGGAGTTCGGGGCGATCGACGGACAAATTCATCGCAATCCACGCTCCGCGGCGCTCAGTTTTTGACAAAGCGCAGCCACCTCGCGGAGTGAAAATCCGCTTACGGCCCTGCTGCAATCGGATTCGAAAAACATGCGCCGGGAAGCGGCGAAGAAGGCTCCGATTTCGGCTTCGGCGCCCCGAAATTGCGGATGGACGGAGAGAAAAGAGCCAAAGTCATCCGAAAGGACGATATGGCCATCGATCCGGTTGAAGGCCTGGTGCAGTTCGGACAACGCTTGGCGATAGGCGTCTTCGCCGGCGTGCTTGTTTGCGAGGCTCCTAACGCGCCTTGCGGCGTCGGTGAAAGGACGCTCCGGGCGCAGGCGAAACGGCGGCCAAGCGCGGCCATAAGCAAGCGCCAGATATAAAGCTAGGGCCGCGAAGCCTGCGCCGAAAACGCCATTGCGCTTAAAGCTTAGATCTTCTTCATAGGGCGGGATATCGGGCTGAATGAAAATATTGTCTTTGCTTTCCTTGGGCGAGACCTCGCGAATTGGCGAGGAAAGGAAGGACCATTCCGGCGCCGTAGCCGGAAAGGATTGGCCGGCTTTGTCGAAAATGAGTTGAAAGCCAGGAATCTTAAGCCAATGCGGCTCGAGCGGATCGTAGAAGGTTTGATAGGTGAGCTTCAGAATGTGGCGCGTCCCGCCGTCCGGGTCCGGCTCCGCGACGGTCTAAATCGCCTTGAGCGTGAGCCAATAATTCAGCGGGCCTGGCGCGGGAAGAGACAGAGTCCTTCAAAATTGCGCCGTCATCGACGATGACATCGATTTCATCCGAAATGAGATCGCCAATATAATATCCAAACAATCTGGGCTTATGAATTTCGAGAGAACGAACCTGCGCTAGGGTCGGCGTAGCGGAGAGGAGGATGCATAAGAAATAGGATGGAGCGCGCATTTTGAACCCTCACCCGAGAAGGAGGTGCTCGCTGAGGCGGTCTGCGTCGAACCGATCGACCATTTGGAACGGGCTTCTTCCGTAGCGCAGGCACAGGCGGGTAAGTCTTCTCTCGCGCTCATGGGACTGCATCAGCAAGGCTCGGCGGAGAGATGGGCGCATGAGCGTCAGCCTGATGTCCCCGCTCTCAAGATCGCGAAGGCCTATCAATCCCCAGACCGGCAGATCCTGCGCTTCCTGCGCGCTGCGGACGACGATCGGCGCCACATCATGCCTAGCCAGCGGCTCAAGCGCCGCTTCGATCTCGGCGAAAGGCATATGGAAGTCGGAGACGAAAAAGATCAGCTTGCGATGCGCGCCGAGCCGCTCGGCGACATGTCTTAATCCTTGGGCGTTTGCCCCGGTCGGAACAAAGCGGTTCAGCCGATCAAGAATTTCGGTTTCATTGCCCCGCTTGCGGCTTGCGGGAAGGAGGAACTCTTCACGGATTTCCTCATCGCAGCCGATGAAGCCGAAGGCGTCGTCGGCGCGATGGGCCGTGAGCGCGACGGCGCGGGTGAGCTGCTCCAACATCCGCATTTTCGGCATGCCTTCGCCAAAACGCATCGACGCTGAAAGATCCGCAATGAGATAGACTGAAATCCGGCTGCGCTGCTCGGATTGACGCACGTAGATTTCGCCAAAAGGATTGCGAAGCG
>CAWESJ010000015.1:0-4954 GCA_963811015.1 uncultured Alphaproteobacteria bacterium
CTTTCGCACGGGCTCCATTACGCATCCTGCGTGTTCGAGGGCGAACGCGCCTATGGCGGGGCGATCTTCAAATCGACCGAACATTCCGAGCGCCTCAGGACCTCGGCGGAGCTGCTCGATTTCGAGATTCCCTATTCGGCCGCGGAGCTCGACGCGATCAAGCAGCAGGTCGTCGCCAAGAATAATTTCGAGAATTGCTATGTCCGCCCGATCGCCTGGCGCGGCAGCGAAATGATGGCGATTTCGGCGCAGAATTCGTCAATCCACCTCGCCATCGCGGTCTGGGATTGGCCGAGCATGTTCGACATCGAGCAGAAGATGAAGGGGATCAGCCTCGACATCGCCGATTATCGCCGCCCTGATCCCGCGACCGCGCCCTGCCGCGCCAAGGCCGCCGGCCTCTACATGATCTGCACCATCTCGAAGCATCGCGCCGAACGGCGCGGCTACGCCGACGCCATGATGCTCGACTGGCAGGGCCGCGTCGCCGAATGCACCGGCGCCAATATTTTCTTCTCCGCCAAGGGCGGCGATTCACACGCCCATCGCTGATTGCTTCCTCGACGGCATCACAAGGCGCACCGTGATCGACCTGGCGCGACGGCGCGGAATCGAGGTGATCGAGCGGCGCATCTTGCCGGAGGAGCTCGCCGGATTCGAGGAATGCTTCATCTGCGGCACCGGCGCCGAAGTCACCCCGGTCTCGGAGGTCGGACCCTACAAGTTCACGCCCGGCGCGATCTCCCGCGCCTTGATCGACGATTATTCCGCCGAGGTGCGGCCGAAGCAGAAGGCGGCGTGACGAGGCGGCCGCATAATTTGAGGCCCTGAACTCCGTGCGCTGTCGCGCCAATAGATCACGATGATTTTGGATTGAATCAATCCAAAATCATGACCGTGATCGATTCCAAGAGTTTAGAGCGGGATGCGGGCGGAAAACCGTATCCACTTTTCCTCATCCCGCTCTAGGCTCGCGAAGCTCAGCGCAACGCCGCCGCGGCGGCGAGGCCGGTCGTCTCCTCGCTTGGGAAGGTCAGCTCCCAGCCGCCGCCCAAGGCCTTGTAAAGCTGCACGAAATCGGTCGATACGGCGGTCGTGCTTTGCGCATGTTGCAGCTCGGCCTGCAACAGGGTGCGCTCGGCGTCGAGAACGGTGATGAAGTCCCCGACGCCATTGGCGTAGCGCGAACGCGAAAGCCCCAGCGCCTGGCGCGAATGGTCGACCTGCGCCTTGAGGCGCGCGCGGCGCTCCTGCTCGGTCCGATAGGCGACCAAGGCGTTGACGACCTCGTGCCAAGCCTGAAGCACGGTCTTGTGATAGGAAATATAGGCTTCCTGCTGCTGCGCGTCGCGCAGGTCCAGGGTCGATTTGAGCCGGGCGCCGTCGAAGATCGGAAGCGAAATGCTCGGGCCGAGCTGATATTGCAGCGAGCTTCCCTTCCAAGATTCTTCAGGTCGAGGGCGTTGAAGCCGACGGTGCCGTTGAATTTCACGCTCGGATAGAAATCGGCGACCGCGACGCCGATATTGGCCGTCGCCGCGTGAAGCTCGGCTTCGGCCCGGCGAATGTCCGGGCGGCGGCGCGCAAGCTCGGAGGGGACGCCAAGCGGCGCGCGCGGCGGCGTCGGCGGAATGGGCTTCGCCCTTGCGAGCGCGCTCTGCAACGATCCCGGCGGCTCGTCGAGGAGGAGGCTCAGGGCGTTGAGATAGCCTGATTGCTGGTTTTCCAGGCTCGGCAATTGGGCGCGCACGCTCTCCGCCTGGGCTGCGGCGTTTTCGACGTCGAGCCCGGTCGTCAGTCCCCTTTCCGCGCGCGTCCGCGTCAGCTGCAAAATATCGTTCGCGCTGGCGAGATTGGCGTTTGCGATCGCGATCTGGGTTTGCACGCCGCGCAGCTCTATATAGTCGCGCGCGACCTCGGCCAGGGTCGCGACAAGCGCGTCCCGGCGCTGATATTCCGAGCTTTCGACCTCCGCCTCCGCCGCCTCGATCTGGCGCCTGACATGGCCCCAGATGTCGATCTCCCAGGAGGCGTCGAAACCAGTCTGGTAGACGCTGATCGGCGGCACTTGAATGGGCTGGCCGTTGGAGCCCTTGGCGAGGCTCAAAATGCCGTTCTGGCTGTATAGCTCGCGCTGATAGGACGCGTCGCCATTGACCGAGGGGAAAGCCGCCGAGGCCGCGACGCCGCGCTGGAAGCGGCTTTCGGCGAGCCTTGCGCTCGCCGCGCGCACGTCAAGATTGGCGCCGGCGGCCCGGGCCGCGAGCGAGGTCAGGATCGGATCGCGAAACGCCGCCCACCATTGCGGATCGACTTGCGCGCTATTGCTCCGCGTCGGGCCGCCCGGCGGAAGGCTCGCCTCGGTCTCGGCCGGCGCCGGCCGGCCGAAGAAGGACGCTTGCGGCAGGAAGGGATCGGGCGGCGCGAAATCCGGCCCGACCGAGACGCAGCCGCAGGTCGCAAGCAGGAGGACGAGAGCCGCCAGCAGCGCCGGGACGCGCCGGCCGGCCCCCCCGCCGAACGCGGTCTCCGATCCGCCGCCGAAAGTAAATCCCGCTGGGCGCATGACCTGCTCCGACCTCATGGGCCTCTATCCGACTTCGGCCTAATGGACCGCAGCCCCGCCGCCGCCCTTGCCGGGCGAAAGAAGAAAGCAGAAAGGCGCGACCGCAAAGGCCACCATGCCGGCGTAAAAGAACACGTCGGAATAGCTGAGAACCGCCGCTTGCGCCTCAAAGACCTGATAGACCTTTCCGACCGCGGCTTCATGCGCCGAACTTGCGGAACGCCCCATGGCGATCAGAGCTTTTTCATAGCGGTCCACCAATTCATTGTAAGGTTGATGGAATGGCGTCGCCCATCGCGCCAGATAGGATTGATGGATCTGCATCCGCTGAATGATCATGGCGCTCGCCAAAGCGATTCCAATCGACCCGAAGACATTGCGGAACATGACAAAAAGCGCGGTGGCGTCGCCATTCAGCTCGCGCGGCAGGGTTGTGTAGGCGATCGTGCTGATCGGCACGAAGAGAAACGCGAGGCCCGCCGTCTGCGCCGCGCGCATCATGACCAGCGTGCGGAAATCAACGTCCAAGGTGAGATGGCTCGAATAGACGAAGGCCGCGCCCATGATGACGAAGCCCGTCGCGATCAAAATGCGGGTTTGGACGTATCGCATCAGGCGCGTGACGATCGGGATGAGAAAAATGATCGCGAGCGCCGCCCGGCGAGAGGATCAACCCGGACCATGTCGCGTCATAGCCGATCAGCGATTGGCTGAATTGCGGGATGACGACCGCGCCGGCGTAGAGAATGCCGCCGGTCGCGGCGATGCAGACGCATCCCATCGAAAAATTCCGGTCCTTGAAGACCTTGAGCGAAACGATCGGCTTTCGCGCGGTGAGAAGCCAGTAGATCGCGCCGAATATGCCGATCGCCGCCAACGCGGCGGTGATCTGGATGAAGCGTCGAGCCGAACCAGTCTTCGTCCTCGCCGCGATCGAGCATGACCTGCAGGCAGCCAAGTCCGAGCGTGATCAGGAAGAGCCCGATGAAATCGAGGTGGCGCGCGACCCGCCGCGCCCATGGCGGATCCTCGACCAGGATCGAGACGAAGAGGAATGCGATCGCGCCGACAGGCAGGTTGAGGAAGAAGATCCAGCGCCAATTATAGGCGTCGGTGATGTAGCCGCCCAAGGTCGGCCCGAGCACCGGCGCGACAATGGTCGCGATCGCGGTGACGCCGAAAGCCGCGCCGCGCCTTTCCGGCGGGAACGTGTCCAGAATGATCGATTGCTGGCTCGGCTGCATGCCGCCGCCGAAAAAGCCCTGCAGAAAGGCGGAACACGACGAGCTGCTGCAGGCTGCCCGCAATTCCGCACAGGAAGGAGCAGACCGTGAACATGGCGATGCAGATCAGAAAATAGCGCTTGCGTCCGATCAGCGCGGAGAGCCAGCCGGAGATCGTCAGCACAATGCCATTGGCGACGAGATAGGAGGTGAGCGTCCAGGTCGCCTCGTCATTGCTCGACGACAGGCTGCCGGCGATATGCGGCAAGGCGACATTGACGATCGTCGTGTCGAGAATCTCCATGAAGGCGGCGAGCGTGACGACAACCGCGATCGCCCAGGGGTTGTGGGCGGGCTTCCATTGGCCGGCTTCGACCGCGCGCGTCTCGCTCATTTCACTGTCACCCTGGGAACGACGGAAATTCCGAGCGGCAGCGGAATCGCCGGATCGAGGCCGCTGTCGATTGCGATCTTGACCGGCACGCGCTGAACGATCTTGACGAAATTGCCGGTCGCGTTCTCGGGCGGGAAGGCGGTGAATTTCGGACCCCGATCCGAGCTGGATGCTGTCGACATGGCCGGTGAGATCGAGGCTCGGATAGGCGTCCACCGAGATTTTCACCGGCTGTCCCGGACGAATCCGGTCGAGCTGGTTCTCCTTGAAATTGGCGGTCACCCAGACCTCCGGCGAGACGATGGAGAAGATCTGCTGGCCGGGCGTCACATAATTGCCGAGCTCGACATTGCGCTTGGTGATCCAGCCGTCCTGCGGCGCCCGGACCACCGTCCACTCGAAGATTCAAATTCGCTGTGTCGAGCCTGGCTTGCGCCTGCAGGGTCTGGCCGGAGAACTGGCGGACATCCGCGTCGGCTTGGCCGATGCGCTGCGGGACCGGCGCGCGCTCCGCCACCTGCGCCTCGGCGAGCTGCACCTGAGCCTGGGCCTGACGCAAGGCGGCCGTGGCCGCATCGACCTCCTGCTGGGTCGTCGCCTGCTTGGGAAGGCTGCGCTGGCGCTGGTAATCGGCCTGCGCCCGGATTTCCGTCGCTTGCGCCGAAGCGAGCTGGGCCTGGGCTTGCGCGAGGAGCGCGGGAAAATTCTTGCGCGCGATCTCGGCGCCGAGCTTCTGGCCGGCGAGCTGGGCCTTGGCGAGCTCGAGGGCGC
>CAWESJ010000016.1:0-8957 GCA_963811015.1 uncultured Alphaproteobacteria bacterium
AGATGAAACTCCCCGATCTGCCGGCGTCCGTCGCGCATCAGCTTATAAGTGCGCACCGCCCCGCTTACGACCTTGTAGATGAATTCAGCGTCCTCGCCCTCGCCATAGACTTCCTCATCCTTGTCATAGCTCAAGCACATGCCTGTAAGCTCGGCGGCGGCGAAGAGGGCCGCCGGCAAAGTCCCGAACCGCGGCTGGCCCAGCAAAGGTCGCGATGAATTCGTCCTGATCGTTTGCATAAGCATGTTAGCGCTCCTTGATGACGCCCAAGCCTTGCCTGAACTTGATCAGGCTGAAAATTCGGGTCGATCCCTTAGGAAGCTTCCCATACGTAGAACAACGGACTTGCAAAAACGATCCGAACCAGGACCGTTCGTCGTGCGCAAAACATGCGCGGCAAAACGCCCGCGAAGTGGCCGCCCCGGCGCAAGGCGAACCGACCGGGCGATTGTTCGGCGCCAATCTTGAATGGCGCGTTTCCGGACTAGGCGGCGGAAATATCCATCGCGGCGAGGCGGCATTTCCAATAGTTTCGCGCATGGGCCGAAAATCGCCGCGCTCGGGATTTTGCCGCCCGGATCTTGAATTGCGCGTTTGAGCTTGCGAGGAACGTTAATGTCGGTAGGGGCTTTTATCGTCTTGCTGGATCCGGTCCCGAAAAAAGAAGCGGCGTTTCATGAATGGTATGCCGAATTCTTCGCCTTTGTCGGCGCCATCGCTGGCGTGCGATCTGGCCAAAAATTCATGTTCGGCCCAAGCCAGATCGACGTTCGGCCTTTGCAGCAATTTTTGACCGTGTTCGAGCTCGACGACATTGAGCCGGTCAGAAACGGCGTCGCCGAGAAATATGGCGTCAAGACCAGCAAGGAAGTTCTGCGTCTTCCCGATTGCGTCGATCAGACGACAATCATGCCGACCTTTTTCGAGACCGTCTCGGAACGCCAAAGCGCGCCCAACGCGCCCGACACGCCGTTGGAGCAACAAAACCTCGTCATTTCTCTCATAAGCGTCGGCCTCGACAAGCAGGCCTCCTTCGCCGAAGCCTATCTCGGCGAGCGGCTTGGCGACATGCTGAGCATTCCGGCGCAGATTTCCGGCCAGCTTTTTCAGGTCAGCAAGCATCAGATCCAAAACCCGATCTATCCTTTCGTCGCGCTCTATCGCAACAGCGACAACAAGCAGATCCATTCGGCTTGGCCGGCCCCCGGCACCAATTGGCGCTCGATCGCGGCGGCGCGGGCGCGCGACCCCTCGATTCGCGCCGACGGCCGCCTCGCGAGCATGAAGACGCGGGATTTCCTGTTCGAGCCCTATGTCGCGCCGGAGGCGGCGAAGCCGGCTTCGTAGCGGCTTCCGCCGATCGTTCAAGCGGGCATGAGCATCGTCATGCGAGGCGGCGGCGAAGGCCACGCATTCGGCGCCTTTCTTGAATGCCTCCAGGAGCGACAGGGGCGCTGCTATCCCGGCTGCGTCAATCAGTTTATCGTCTGCTCCGGGACGTCGAAGGCCGAGGGGGCCTTTGGCGGCGCCGCTCACAAAGGCGCGCCGCCCCGATATAAAAATCCACACCCGGACGCAAAGCGGAGGCAAAAATGAGCGACAAAGACGCCGTCATGAAAGGCTTGATCGAGGCGCTTGTCGCCAAGGCGAAAAACGCCCATCGCGACACCAAGATCACGACGATCGCAGGTTCGACTCACACGATTTCCGGCCATAGCGTCGTGGAGCAGGAGATCGCCATCGGCGACGTCTCGGTCTCCTGGACCGATGGAAGCCGCGTGTATCTCATTCCCTATTCCTCGATCGATCATATTTTGATGGTCTGATTCGCTGGCGGCGGGAGGAGACGCCGGTTTCGCGAAAAGATCGCGCTCAATCAAAAGCTTCCGCGCAAAATCCGTTTGCCCGCGACCGGGCTGCGGCGCGGCGTAGGGGCTGCGTTTGCAAGCGCAGATCATGAAGCCTGCCGCCGCGGCTCGATGCGTGAGGGGTGGCGCGCGAGTTCATCCGCAATCATCCGGCTCTAGAGCGCGTTCCGATCGAAAAACCGGATCCGATTTTTCGGGACATGCTCGAAGGACGTTGACGGATCTTGACCTGCGCGAGACAAGCGGGATTCTTATGGTCCCGCCGTTGGCCGGGGTTTTGAGACGCCCGACAAAACCCAAACACCGATCGGCTCGCGCGACGGAGCCGTCGGCGCCGACCACGGAGGACCCGCTTCAGGGGAATGTGAGCATGGCCGAAATCGAGGAGCTGAATATATTTGTCGAGGGCGGCGAGGAATATGAGTTGCGATCGAACGAGGACCGCTCCGCCTATACGCTCCGCTTCAAGTCCGAGGACCAGATCGTCTCGCTGCAGGGCGAGGATCTCGCGTCCTTCCTGAAGGAATATGATCTGATCAAGGTCCAATATCCGCAATATAGTCCCGACCAAAGGCTGGCCCAGATCTGGGACCAGGGCGGCTATAGCTGGCTCGCCGCCGGCCAGGGAAGCGAGGAATAGAGCGCAGGCCCGTTACCTGAGAGCCGCAGCGGCGCGGCGCGCGATCTCCTCGCGCTGCGCTTGAAACTCCGCCAGCGCGGCGCGCAGGCTCGCGACAAGCTCCGGGTCGGAGGTCGCGACCGAGCCGCCCTCGAAAGGTGGCATTGGATCATATTCCACCGCAAGCTGCGCGCGCCGCGCCCGATCTTCGCCTAAAAGGCGGGCAGCCAAGGTCAATGCGAAATCGATTCCCGAGGTCACGCCCGCGCCGGTGACCCGATTGCGGTCGATCACGACCCGCTCCGCGACCGGCGTCGCGCCGAAATAGGCGAGCTGATTGATCGAAGCCCAATGGCAGGCGGCGCGATAGCCTGTAAGGAGCCCGGCGGCGGCGAGCACAAGGGAGCCGGTGCAGACCGAAGTTACATAGGTCGCTCGCTCCGCCTGCCGGCGCAGGAAACCGAGAACTTCGGGGTCCTCCATGAGCAGGGCCTGGCCCGGCCCGCCCGGCACGAAAAGAATATCCGCCTGCGGGCAATTTGCGAATGTCGCCGAGGGCAGAATCCGCAGGCCGCCTGGGTCGCTTGCGACCGGCTCCATATTTTTCCAGACAAGATGCGGCGTCAATTCCGGAAAACGCGCGAAAATTTCAAATGGCGCGGTCAGGTCGAGCTGGGTTAGCCGCGGATAGAGAAGCATGACGACATTCATGGCGCCCATCCTCGAAAAGGCGCGCGGGGCGCCGCGCCTCAGTTATCCGGCAAATTGAGCCTTATATGCAATTCGCGCAATTGCTTGGCTGTGACGGTCGAGGGCGCCCCCATGAGCAAATCCTCCGCCCGCTGGTTCATCGGGAAGAGCACGATCTCGCGCAGATTGTCTTCGCCGGCGAGCAGCATCACGATGCGGTCGACGCCCGGCGCAATCCCGCCATGCGGCGGCGCGCCATATTGAAAGGCGCGATACATGCCGCCGAATTTCTCCTCGAGCACGGCCTCGTCGTAGCCGGCCAGCGCAAAAGCCTTCCGCATAATGTCGGGGCGATGGTTGCGGATGGCGCCGGAGGAAAGCTCGACGCCATTGCAGACGATGTCATATTGGAACGCCTTGATGCCGAGAATGGTCTTCTCGTCCGAGGCTTCGAGGGCGACGAAAGCCTCATGCTCGAAATTCGGCATTGAGAACGGATTATGCGAGAAATCGATCTTCTTCTCGTCCTCGTTCCATTCATACATCGGGAAATCGACGATCCAGCAGAATTCGAACACATCGGCCTTGGTCAGGCCGAGCTCCGCCCCGAGCCGCTGCCGCGCGGCGCCGGCGAATTTGTAAATATCATTGGGCTTGCCGAGAACGAAAAATATGGCGTCGCCGGCCTTGAGCCCGTCCGGCCGCAGGTTTCTATAGGGTTCGGCGATCTCGATCGGGAATTGCTCGCCGTCAAGCGTCTCTGGCGCGGGCAGCGAAACCCAATCGCTGGGCCGCCCATTCACGCCGCGCCGAATGAACTCGCCGCGCTCGAGGCCAATGTTCTTGGCGACGGGACCAGCGCCCAACTCCTCCCCTTCCCGCCAGAAAATATAGGCGAGGCCTGGCTGGCCTTCGCTTTTCGCCCAGCTGTCCATGCGGTCGCAGAAGGTGCGTTGGCCGCCGCCGGGCGCCGGAATGGCCCATACGACAGCCTCGGGATCGGCCGCGAGCCGTTTCGCGAAAACGCCGAAGCCTGAGTCGCGGAAGGCGTTGGTGACGTCATGGATCAGCAGCGGATTGCGCAGATCCGGCTTGTCGGCGCCGAACGCCCGGATCGCGGCGCTATAGGAGATCTTCGGAAATTTTTGCGTCACCGGCCGCCCGCCGCCGAACTCCTCGAAAACCCCGCGCAAAACCGGCTCGACCTCGGTGAAAACATCCTCTTGTGTAACAAAGCTCATTTCGACGTCGAGCTGATAGAATTCGCCCGGGCTGCGGTCAGCGCGGGCGTCCTCGTCGCGAAAGCAGGGCGCGATCTGAAAATAGCGATCGAAGCCCGCGACCATGATCAATTGCTTGAACTGCTGCGGGGCCTGCGGCAGGGCGTAGAATTTGCCCGGATGCAGCCGCGAGGGCACGAGAAAATCGCGCGCGCCTTCCGGGCTCGAAGCGGTCAGGATGGGGGTCTGAAATTCGAAAAAGCCGCGCTCCTTCATGCGGGCGCGAAGCAAATCGATGATTTGCCCGCGCAGCATGATGTTTTTGTGGAGCTTGTCGCGGCGCAGGTCGAGGAAGCGATAGCGCAGCCGCATATCCTCAGGATAATTATGCTCGCCAAACACCGGCATGGGCAATTCGGCGGCCGGCCCCAGGACCTCGATCTCGCTCGCATAGACCTCGATGAAGCCCGTCGGCATTTCGGGATTCTCGGTGCCTTCGGGACGCTTGCGCACCAGCCCGTCGATGCGGACCACCCATTCGGACCGCAGCTTTTCCGCAAGGGCGAAAGCTTTGGAGTCGGGATCGACCACGCATTGCGTCACGCCATAATGGTCGCGCAAATCAATGAAGAGCACGCCCCCATGGTCGCGAATTCGGTGGCACCAGCCGGACAGGCGGGTGGTTTCGCCGGCCAGCGTGTCACGCAGGTCGCCGCAGGTGTGAGAACGGTAGCGATGCATTATTTCAAGTCACAGGCGAGAGGATCGAGGGCTCGGCGCGGCCTCGCGGCTTTGGCGAAGAGGGCGGAGAACGGCATGGGTGGGAGCTTCTGTCAAGGCGCTCGCGGCGGCGCGGCGGCGGCTTCGCCCGGACGACGGCCCTGGAATTGCTTCTCGTTTGGAGGCGCCAACAGGTATCCGAACCTATAGCCGCGCGCCGGGCTTTGCTTTATTGAGCAAATATGAGCCTGATCGCGACCACGCAACATTTGGCGGACGCCTGCCGCCGCTTCGCAGATCATTCCTTCGTCACGGTCGACACCGAATTTTTGCGCGAAACCACCTTCTGGCCGCGGCTCTGCGTCGTGCAGATCGCCTCGCCGGAGGAAGCCGTCGCCGTCGACGCGCTGGCGGACGGCCTCGACCTTTCGCCCTTTTTCGAGCTGATGGCCAATCAGAAGCTCACTAAAGTATTTCACGCGGCCAGGCAAGACATTGAAATCATATGGAATCTCGCCAAGCTTATCCCCGCGCCTCTATTTGACACACAGGTCGCCGCCATGGTCTGCGGCTTCGGCGATCAAATCTCCTATGGCGACCTCGTCCACACCGTCACGAAAGTGTCGCTCGATAAATCCTCGCGCTTCACCGATTGGTCGCGCCGCCCGCTTCTGCCCGCCCAGGTTGATTACGCCATCGCCGACGTCACCTATCTCCGCGACATTTACGCCTTCCTGCGGCAGAAGCTGGAGCAGAGCGAGAGGCTCGCCTGGCTCAGCGACGAAATGGCGCTTTTGACGTCGCCCTCGACCTATTCGCAGCACCCTGAAAACGCCTGGGAGCGCTTGCGCAACCGGGTCCGCAAGCCGCGCGACCTCGCGGTTTTGATGGAGGTGGCCGGCTGGCGCGAAGCCGAGGCCCAGGCGCGCGACGTGCCGCGCTCGCGCGTGCTCAAGGACGATGTCCTGGTCGAGCTCGCGCTGGCCGCCCCGCGCACGGCCGACGCCTTGGGCAATCTGCGCGCCTTTCCGCGCGGCATGGAGCGCTCGCGCACAGGCGTCGAAATTCTGGCGGCGATCGAACGCGGCCTCGCCCGCGATCCGAAGACTCTGCCAAAGCTCGAGCGCGAGCGCCGCACCGGCGGCAATGGCGCGACGGTCGAACTCTTGAAAGTGCTGCTCCGGCATGTCAGCGAAAATCATGGCGTGGCGGCGAAGATGATCGCCACGGTCGATGAGCTCGAAGCGATCGCCGCCGACGACAATGCCGATGTCGCGGCCTTGAGCGGCTGGCGGCGCGAGCTGTTCGGCGCCAAGGCGATCGAGCTGAAGCGCGGCCGCCTCGCCCTGACGGTCGAACGCGGCAAGGTGATCACGCTCGAATGGCAGGACGCGGCGGCGCCGGAGGATGCGGGGTAAGGAAATCAACCGGAGGTTATGCGCTGCCTTCTGAACAGCAACCAAATCGAAAGCAAAACCCCTTCTGTAAGAAACGCAATAGCTCCAGCTAAAACAATTGATTCTAAACTTAAAAAGAGATTTGCTGAATACATAAATAGCATACGCAAACTTACGATTGTCAAAACTTCTTTTGTGTCGGACAGCGCGATTATAGCGACTACGCCCATCAAAAAACATGTGATTAGAAATTTCTTATATGACATGCCTTTCATCTTAAGAAGATTTACAGATACGTCGCCATGTTCAATAAATACTATCCCAACAAGAATTCTAATGATTGATATTAGAATCAATAGCCGAAATATAAAGTCATACCAAACGAAGTCGCTGATATTCACAAAATAGCCTCTGCTCAGAAATACTTTATATTGATTATCTGCTATCCACAACATATTTTTAGCGTCATAAACATGGTTAATGATTAGTTCAAAATATCTAAGATAAATATCAAAGCAAAAACCTGTCACAGCTATAATTGGAACGGCCACAAATGCAACAAGTGTTAAATATTGCGACGCATTCATAACCAAGTTTACCCCGCGACGGTGATCACCGGCTCGCGGCCGATCAGCCGGGCGAGCTGCTTCAAGCGGTTTTGCACACGCTCGCTCGCCAGATCGGCGAGATCGCTCGGCAGGGTCAAGACGACCTTGGCCTTGAGGCAGGCGACGGGCGCGCGCGGCAGGACATCGGGCATCGCCCCGGAAATGAGATAGCCGAGCCGCGTGGCGGCGGCGAGAATGCGCGCCTTATCGAGCGAGCGCGAGGACACCAGCGCGCGGATTTGCGGGCTGACGTCCGCGTCGAGGCCCAAATAGCGGTAGGACATGGCCAAAACGAGAAACGACCGGCCGGGATGGTCGACCCCGTTGAAGGCGGTGTTCTCGACAAGGTTCAGGCTTTCCTCGCTGCGATAGTCCGGATGCGCGCGCCAGTTCACGTCCGCCAAGAGGCAGGCCGCGTGGCGAAGCCGCTTCTCCTCGGCCGTCTCCTCGAGATGGGTGGAGGCCATGAACCGGTCGGTCCAGGCGCAAAGGTCTTCGGCATGGCGCGGCGCGCGCGAGAACAGCTGATTGAACTCCGCCGCCGCTGTGAGCAAGGGGTCCTGCCGGCGCTGCGCCGAACTGAGCCTTTCATAAAGAAGGCCCTCGCGCACGCCGGAGGTCGAGATCATGATTTCCTTCGGCTGCGCGCTGCGAATGATTTCTTCGAGCACGACGGCGCCATAGGCGAGCAGCGGACGCCGCGCCGCGTTGACGGATTCGATCGAGATCAACGTATCCGTGTTCACCCGTTCGACAAGTCCGGCGAAATCGGCGGCGTCTTGCGCCGGAATCACATAGCCATGGATCACGCTGAGCGGATAATGGCGCTGGCTCATATGGAGCTTGGCCAGGGCGCGCCATGTGCCCCCGACGGCGTAGAAGGTGCGTCCGGCGACGCGGTCGAGGCTGCGCGATTTCGCCAGGGACTCGCGGACGATCTTGACCGCGGCGCGCGGCGAATTGCCGGAGGCGTCCATCAGGGTGAGGCCGCCGAGCGGCAGGGTCGCGCCCTTGCCGAGGACCGAGCCCTTGACGTCGATCAATTCGAGCGAGCCGCCGCCAAGATCGCCGACGACGCCATCCGGCTTGTTGATGCCCGATATGACGCCTTGCGCCGACAATTCCGCCTCGCGGTCGCCGGACAAGAGGACGATCTCGGCGCCGATGGCCTTGGTCGCCGCGGCGAGAAATTCGACGCCGTTCAAGGCGTCGCGCGCGGCGGCCGTGGCGATCACATGAAGGTCCGAGACGCCCATGATGTCGCAAAGCACGCGAAACCGGCGCAGGGCGGCGAGGGCCTTCTCCATTCCGCCTTTGGGAAGCCGGCCCGTGGTTGCAACGCCATTGCCGAGCGCGCAAAGCGATTTCTCATTGAAAATCGGCCGCGGCGAACGCGTGAGCCCCTCATAGGCGACGAGACGCACCGAATTCGAGCCGATGTCGACGATCGCGACCGGATGTTTCGCCTGCAGATCCAGCGCGCGCTCTCGGTTGGCGTTCAACATCGAGAGGTCAGCGGTTTTCGAGCCGCTTGAAGAGCGTCTTTGGGCTTGAGTGCTTGAGGGATTTGCCACGACCGGACAGGCTCGGGTTCGTCATGAAATAGGAATGCGCGTTGAAAGGCTCCTCGCCTTGCGCCGCTTGTATGCGCGCGCTCGAACCATCCGGCAAGACCCGATAGCTTTGTTGATTGTCGATCAAATTGGCGATCATGATCTGATCGAGCACCTGTTCATGCACGGTGGGATTGAGGATGGGCAGGAGCGCCTCGACGCGCCGGTCGAGATTGCGCGGCATGAGATCGGCGGAGGAAATATAGACATGCAGCAATACAT
>CAWESJ010000017.1:0-8290 GCA_963811015.1 uncultured Alphaproteobacteria bacterium
CAGGAGCACGACCGGCCCATGCGCGCGGCGGACGGCCAGACGACTGGCGAGCTCGAAGAATCCCGAGACGCGCAATTGGCCAACGATGATCATCATGCCGAGCAACAAGGCGATCGCGTCGAGATCGATGGCGTTGAAGGCTTCTTCGAGACTGAGCGCGCCAAATGCGATCATGAGGCTCGCGCCGAGCAGCGCGATGCCGGCGCGATCGATGCGCAATCCCGGAATCCGGCCGAGCGCCACGCCGAGATAGGTCGCCGCGAAAATGGCGGCCGTCGCAATGACCCGCCAGTCGAGGGACGCCGAGGTCATCGGGCGTGGGCAGAGAACAGGTTGCCAACCACGAGCTCAAGCCGCCGCTTCGGCGCGCCGCCTAAGCCAAGGCCTTGAACGCGCTCCTGCCCGCATAGAGCGCCTGGGAGCCGAGCTCCTCTTCGATTCGAATCAGCTGGTTATATTTCGCGAGCCGCTCCGAGCGCGAGAGCGAGCCCGTCTTGATCTGGCCGGCGTTGGTGGCGACCGCGAGATCCGCGATGGTCGAATCCTCGGTCTCGCCGGAGCGATGCGAGATGACCGCCGTATAGCCCGAGCGCTGCGCCAGATCGACGGCGGCGAGGGTTTCGGTCAAGGTGCCGATCTGATTGACCTTGACCAGGATCGAATTGGCGACGCCCTTCGCGATGCCGTCGGCGAGGCGCTGGACATTGGTGACGAAAACATCGTCGCCGACCAGCTGAACTTTGCCGCCGAGCAGATCGGTCAGGATTTTCCAGCCTTCCCAATCATCCTCCGACATGGCGTCCTCAATGGAGATGATCGGATAGGCGGCAAGCAGCGTCGCCAGATATTGCGCCTGCTCCTCTGGCGCGCGCGTCTTGCCGCCTTCGCCCGCATAAATATATTTTCCGTCCTTGAAAAATTCGGTCGCGGCGCAGTCGAGCCCGAGAGCTATGTCTTGGCCGGGCTTGAAGCCGGCCTCTTCAATGGACTTAACAAGAAAGTCGAGCGCAGCCTCGGCCGAGGGCAAATTGGGCGCGAAGCCGCCTTCATCGCCGACATTCGTATTGTGTCCCGCCTTTTTCAGCGCCCCCTTGAGAACATGGAAGACCTCCGCGCCCCAGCGGACCGCATCCCGCAAGGAGGGCGCGCCGAGCGGCAGGATCATGAATTCCTGAAAATCGATCGGATTGTCGGCGTGCGCGCCGCCATTGATGACATTCATTTGCGGCACCGGCAGAACCCGCGCCTGCACGCCCCCGATATAGCGATAGAGCGGAAGGCCCGAGACATCAGCGGCCGCCTTGGCGACGGCGAGCGAGACGCCGAGAATCGCGTTGGCGCCGAGCTTGGCCTTGTTGGGCGTGCCGTCAAGCGCGATCATGATCGAGTCGATCTTGCCCTGATCTTCCGCATCGAGCCCGCTCAGAGCCTCGAAAATATCGCGGTTGACGCTCTCGACCGCTTTCAGGACGCCCTTGCCGCCGAAGCGCTTGCGGTCGCCGTCGCGCAATTCCACCGCTTCATGAGCGCCTGTCGAAGCGCCGGAAGGCACGGCGGCGCGACCGACCGATCCATCCTCCAGCGTGACTTCGACCTCGACCGTAGGATTGCCGCGACTGTCCAGGATTTCGCGCGCGGCAATGTCGATGATCGCTGTCATAGCAGTTCCTTTTGCAATTGGGCCGGTTGAGGTAAGCTGTTTACGACGAAGCCTTGCCGGAAAAAAGGCCTGAGCCTATCGCCGCAACGCCGCATTAAGAATTTTCGTTGCCAAATTCGCCGCATCCAGGTCGAAAGGGCGTCGCGTGCCGTCAGGAAGAAACCTCGCCTTCGCCATTATGGGCCTTCTGTTCGGCGGCTTCGTGACGCAGGCGGAGGCCGCGCCGAACGCGCTGGGACAGGACGCCCCAACCCCGCCGCCTCGGCCAATGAAAGCGCTTGGTCAGACCCAAGACCTTGATCAGAACAAAAACCTTGATTTGAAGCAAGACAATGCCGAGGCCAAGGCGAACGGCGCCGCCGCCGCGGCGCCGGAGCGCGCGGCGGGCCGCGACATGTATCGCGCGCTCCTCAAAAAGGAAGCCGAGAAGAACGGCCTGCCGCCGGATATCGCCGATTCCGTCGCCGCCATCGAGAGCGGCTATGATCCGACGGTCGTCGGCGGGGCCGGCGAGATCGGCCTGATGCAGGTCCTCCCGGGAACCGCCGCCATGCTCGGATTTAAGGGCGATCTCGCCGAGCTCGCCAAGCCCGAAATCAACATTCGCTTCGGGGTGGCCTATCTCGCCGAGGCTTGGCGGCTGGCCAATGGCGATCTCTGCCGCGCCTTGATGAAATATCGCGCCGGCCACGGCGAGGAGGCGATGTCGCCGCTTTCGGTCGCTTATTGCGGGCGGGCGCGGGCGCATCTGGCGGCGATCGGCTCCCCTTTTGCGATCGGCGCTTCGGCGCCGATGGGGTTCGATCAGATCCTGCCGAGATCCCGGTCGCTCCCGCCGCTGCCCCCGGCGGCGAGACGCGGCCCGCGCGTCAGGACAGCCGCCGTGAGCCAAGCGTTTTGGGCCGCCGAGGAGGCGAGGGTGAAAGCGATAAGAGCGCGGATCGAGGCGAAATGGCGCAAGATGGCTTCGCGATAGGCGCTTGCCTGCGCGCGCTCTCCACCGAGGCCAAATATGGTTAAATTTCATACTGGGGCGAGCCTGCTCGGCCAAAGGGTCGAGGCCCCGCGCTCGCCCGAGGAGGCGACGCTTGAGCGCGTAACCAATCCGCATCAGGGCGAAAATTATATCGCCCGCTTCACCGCGCCCGAATTCACCTCGCTCTGCCCGGTGACCGGACAGCCGGATTTCGCGCTTCTCGTGATCGATTATCTGCCGGGCGCTTGGCTCGTCGAATCAAAATCGCTCAAGCTTTATCTGACCTCGTTTCGTAATCATGGCGCCTTCCACGAGGATTGCACCTTGCGGATCGGCAAAGACCTTGTCGCTTTGCTCGAGCCGCGCTGGTTTCGGATCGGCGGCTATTGGTATCCGCGCGGCGGCATTCCGATCGACGTGTTTTGGGCGGTAGGCGAATTGCCGGCTGGAACATGGGTTCCAGATCAAGGCGTCCCGCCCTATCGCGGGCGGGGCTAGAATCAGGGCGCCACGTTGCCGCGACGCTGATGAAGGGCGTCGATCCGCTTCTCCAAATCGGCCGGGATCTTCACATCGACCGAATCGATGTCGATCTTCAACTGCTCGAGCGTCGTCGCGCCGATGATGTTCGAGGTGACGAAAGGCCGCGAGGTCACGAAAGCCAGCGCCAAATGCGCCGGATCGAGGCCGAACTCCTTGGCGAGCGCCAGATATTCGTCGATCGCTTCCGCGACGCCCGGCTTCTCATAGCGCTGGCCGCGGTCGAACAGCGTGGTCCGAGCGCCCGGCGGCCGCGCCCCGCCCTGATATTTGCCGGTGAGATAGCCCTGCGCGAGCGGCGAATAGGCGAGCAGCCCGACCTTCTCGCGCAGAGCGATTTCGGCGAGGCCGATCTCGAAGGTCCGGTTGAGGAGATGATAGGCGTTCTGGATCGAGACGACGCGCGGCCCTTTGCCCGCCTCCGCCGCTTGAACGAAGCGCATCGTTCCCCAGGAGGTTTCGTTTGAGAGCCCGACATGGCGGACCTTGCCGGCTTTCACGAGATCGGCGAGCGCTTCGACGATCTCCTCGATCGGATTCTCGGGGCCTTGCGGAAGATCGCGGAAGGTCGTGGTCTGGTCGACGAAGAGCGGCAGGGGCCGATCCGGCCAGTGCAGCTGATAGAGGTCAATGTAATCGGTCTGCAGCCGCTTTAGCGAGCCCTCGACGGCGGCGGAGATTTGCTTTCGATTAAGCTCGGTCGGCTCGC
The DNA here is from genome assembly GCA_963811015.1 of uncultured Alphaproteobacteria bacterium. Lineage (GTDB taxonomy): Bacteria > Pseudomonadota > Alphaproteobacteria > Rhizobiales > Beijerinckiaceae > Methylocapsa. Next base: position 3,886 of record CAWESJ010000017.1, read on the forward strand.
CGCGCAGCCATGCCATCTGGCTGCGGCCAGCGACTTTCGTCGCGAGAATCACCTTATCGCGAGCGCCGCGCGCCTTGAACCAAGAGCCGATGATCCGCTCGGTCGCGCCTTGCGTCTCCGGGCGCGGCGGGATCGAATACATTTCCGCCGTGTCGAAGAAATTGATCCCGCGAGCGACCGCGTAGTCCATTTGGGCGTGGCCGTCGGCCTCGGTGTTCTGCTGTCCCCAGGTCATGGTTCCGAGGCAGATCGCCGACACGCGAAGGTCGGTCTGGCCAAGTTGGCGCGGCTCCATGTCAAACTCCATCAATTCGGTAGACGCACTCAATAATCAGGCAAGCTAGAGCTGATCAAGGCGGACGTCCCCTCGATGAGGCAAAGTCTGAGCCGCGCCGCGATTCCCTGATTGGTCCCGATCTTGCTCAAATGCGCGCGGATAGTCATGCAGCTAGATCCCGACGCCAATGAAATCGGATTGCCCGGCCGAACCCGCCTCCTACCGTCTGTTCTTCCTTGACGGAGAGGGAAAAATCAAAAAATCGCGATCGCTGGATTGCGCCGATGACGAAACGGCGATGGCGCAGGCGCGCCGTCTCGCCGATGGGCGAACGCTCGAACTCTACGACGGGTGTCGGCTGGTCCTCAAGTTTGAGCCAGGCGCGCCGCTCGAATGAGGGGACGTGTCGAATAATTCCGGCCCCGGTCACGCCAGCCGCGATCACACCAGCCGCGATTGTTCCAGCGCGGCGGCGATGAAGCTTGCGAAAAGCGGATGCGGCTCGAACGGCCGCGACTTCAGCTCCGGATGAAACTGCACGCCGATGAACCAGGGATGCTCGGCGAGCTCCACCGTCTCGGGCAGAAGGCCGTCCGGCGAAAGGCCGGCGAAGACGAGCCCCTTATCGGCCAATTGGTCGCGATAGGCCGTATTGACCTCATAGCGATGCCGATGCCGCTCCGAGATTTCGGTTTTTCCATAGATGCCGGCGATCTTCGACTCGGGCGCGAGCATGGCGCGATAGGCGCCGAGCCGCATGGTTCCGCCAAGGTCTCCCTCGGCGGCGCGGATCTGCAATTCATTGCCTCGCATCCATTCGGTCATGAGGCCGACGACCGGCTCCTTGGTCGGGCCGAATTCGGTGGAATTCGCCTCGGGGATTCCGGCCAGGGAGCGCACCGCCTCGATCACGGCCATCTGCATCCCGAAGCAAATCCCGAAAAACGGCACCTTGCGCTCGCGGGCGAATCGCGCGGCGAGGATTTTTCCCTCGGCGCCGCGCTGGCCAAAGCCGCCAGGCACGAGAATGCCATGCACATGGTCGAGATGCGACGCGGGGTCGGCGGTCTCGAAAATTTCCGAACTCGATCCAATCGAGCCGCACCGCGACGCGATTGGCGATTCCACCATGCGTCAGGGCCTCGATCAGCGATTTATAGGCGTCCTTAAGCCCGGTGTATTTGCCGACGATCGCAATCGTGACCTCGCCTTCGGGATTGTTGATGCGCTCCATGACCGCGTTCCAGCGGCTCATGTCGGGTTTCGGCGCGGGCTCGATCCCGAAAGCCGCGAGCACCTCCTGGTCGAGGCCGGCGGCGTGATAGGCGCGCGGCGCGTCATAGATCGAGGCGACGTCCCGCGCCTCGATGACCGCGCTTTCGCGCACATTGCAGAAAAGGCCGAGCTTGCGCCGCTCCTCGCGCGGGATCTCGCGCTCGGTGCGGCAAAGCAGGATATGCGGCTGGATTCCGATCGAGCGCAATTCCTTGACCGAATGCTGTGTCGGCTTGGTCTTGAGCTCGCCCGCGCTCGCGATATAGGGCAGAAGCGTCAGATGAATATAAATCGCGTGCGAGCGCGGCAGGTCGTTGCCGAGCTGGCGGATGGCTTCGAAGAAAGGCAGGCCTTCGATGTCGCCGACCGTGCCGCCGATCTCGACGAGGACGAAATCGACGCCCTCATTGCCGTCGAGGATGAATTCCTTGATGGCGTTCGTCACATGCGGAATGACCTGGACGGTCGCGCCGAGATAATCGCCGCGCCGCTCCTTGGCGATGATCTCCTGATAGATCCTGCCGGTCGTAATATTGTCTTCCCGCACCGCCGGGCGGCCGGTGAAGCGCTCATAATGGCCGAGGTCGAGATCGGTCTCGGCGCCGTCATCCGTGACGAAGACCTCGCCATGCTGATAGGGGCTCATGGTCCCCGGATCGATGTTGAGATAAGGGTCGAGCTTGCGCAAGCGCACGGTATAGCCGCGCGCCTGGAGCAAAGCCCCGAGCGCCGCCGACGCGAGCCCTTTGCCAAGCGAAGACGCCACGCCGCCGGTGATGAAAATATACCGCGCCATGGGCCCCGAGGGTTATCCTGTTTCCGCCCGTTTGGGGAGCCGATTTATGCTCGCCCTTTCGTCATCCACACAAATGTCGCCGTAGGACGCCCTTTAATGCAGGAAGAAAAAACTTGGCCTATTTGCCCCCAGGCGCTTCCGGCGCGCCGCTCTGGCCCACGGGCGGCGCCGGCTGGCGCTGGTCCTCCAGCCGCTTCAATTGATCGAGCAGATTGCTTTGGGCGGGAGCCGGCGCCTCGCCGGCCGGCGTCGCAGGCGTCGGGCTTTGGATGAGAACCGCCGGCGCCTGGTTAAGCTTTGCGAGAATGGTCAGGCCGAGACTGGTGGCGAAAAACAGCCCGGCGAGAACGGCCGTCGCGCGGGTCAGCACATTGGCCTGGCCGCGTCCGGTCATGAAACCGCTGCCGCCAACGCCCAGGGCGCCGCCTTCAGAACGCTGCAAAAGCACGGTCACCACAAGGGCGACCACGATCATGAGGTGAATGACGATCAAGATCGACTGCATGAAAAAACGCCTCGCTACCCGCCAAAACAGCTCTTTATCGGCAAGCGGCGGCGGCGGCAAGCGGCGGCGGCGCCCAATAGGCGGCTGGTCCTTGCGCTATGAATTTTTTCTATTGTATCGCTCACGTTAGTTATGTATTTTAATTGAACGTAAATAATTTTATTTATTTTGCATCGGTTTGAATCGGTCAAGGCGGCAAATGGAGTTCACGCCCGAAGCCTTGGCGCGCCATATCCTGCCCTTGCTGCCGCGCGATGGAACTCCCGTCCTCAACCGCGTCATGCGGGTGATGCTGTCGCGCCAATTGGAGCATCAAATCGGCCCGGACGCTTATTTTGCGGCCCGCGATTTTCTCCTCAAGGACGGCAAGATTGGGAGACTGCGCGGCCAAAACGGCCAAATTTTCCTTGCTGCCGCCAACGGATCTCAGCCTCCCGCCTCCGCGGAGGCTTCGGGACTTTGGCCCGAAGCCAAGCTGATGCAGCCGCTCAAAGCCTATCTCGAAGCGGGATTTCGGCAGGGGCTGGACCTTCCGCCGGACGGCGTCGCCATTGTGCAAGACACGTCCGCGAGAGGCCCGGCGAAAGGTCTTTGGGCGCGGCCGGATTTCGTCCTGGTCAGCGCCATGCGGTTCAAATTCCTGCCCGGCGCGCAGGTCGACGTGCATAGTTTCGAGTTGAAGACCGAAACCGGCTGTTCGGTTCTTTCCGTTCACGAAGCCCTGGCGCAGACCCGATACACGCATTTCGGCCATTTGGTTTGGCATTTGCCCGAAGGCGCGAAATCCGAGGCGAAGCTCGCCGAGATCGAGACTTATTGCGCCGAGCATGGAATCGGCTTGATCCGGATGCGCGAGCCTTCCGCGCAGGAGGGATATGAAATTCGCGTCGATCCGGTCCGCAAATCCACGCTCACGCCGGCCATCGAAGGGTTCCTGGAAACGCGTCTCACGGACGAGCAAAAAAAACTCCTCATCCGCGCCACGCAAGGACAGCGCTAATGGCCGGCAAGCTGATCGCGGTCGCCAATATGAAGGGCGGCGTCGGCAAGACAACGACTGTGGTCAGCCTCGCCGAGGCGCTCGCCGCCGACGATCCAAAGGCCTCGATTCTCGTTGTCGATCTCGATCCGCAAGCGAGCGCGTCGGTCTGCCTTGCGGGCGATGATCTCTTGGCGAAAATGATTGAAGAAGGCAGAACAATAGACGCCTTTCTCGCGCTTCGCCTCATTAAGCGGGAAACGGCGAGATTAGCGCCGAGAATTCGCCACGCCGTGAGCCGAACAACACATAAAGGGGACCCGCTCAAAATCTCTTTCTTGCCATGCGGCCCACATCTTCGGTTGGTGGAGCGGGAGATTATCTACACTCTTACAGAGAGAGACTACAGCCTGAGGGCTATTGAGGGGCAAACCTGGAAGCTGTTCGAACAAGAATTCCTGCCCCTTAGGCAGACCTATAATTATGTGATTTTTGATTGTCCGCCAGGCATTTCTCCTTTGACTGAAATCACTATTAGAGCAAGCGATCTTGTCATAGTCCTCAGCAATTGAG
>CAWESJ010000018.1:0-6429 GCA_963811015.1 uncultured Alphaproteobacteria bacterium
AAAAAAAAAAAAAAAAAAAAAAAAAAAAAAAAAAAAAAAAAAAAAAAAAAAAAAAAAAAAAAAAAAAAAAAAAAAAAAAAAAAAAAAAAAAAAAAAAAAAAAAAAAAAAAAAAAAAAAAAAAAAAAAAAAAAAAAAAAAAAAAAAAAAAAAAAAAAAAAAAAAAAAAAAAAAAAAAAAAAAAAAAAAAAAAAAAAAAAAAAAAAAAAAAAAAAAAAAAAAAAAAAAAAAAAAAAAAAAAAAAAAAAAAAAAAAAAAAAAAAAAAAAAAAAAAAAAAAAAAAAAAAAAAAAAAAAAAAAAAAAAAAAAAAAAAAAAAAAAAAAAAAAAAAAAAAAAAAAAAAAAAAAAAAAAAACATGGCACGGCCTTTACGGCCTACAAAACATTTTTCGACCAGCCATTGCATCGAGGCGGGAAGCCTACCGCGGGCGCAGTCCCTGGCGCGGGCAGCGCGGCGCAGTTTTCGACAAGGCGGTCGGCTCCCTCGCCGCATGCAATTTGCCAGCAAGCATAATTCAAAAATATAGGCTCTGTGGACGTCATCACCCAAGTTTTGGACGTTCGCCTTCCATCGAAGACATATTTAGCGATTGCGCGCTTTCGTCTCGAGGAAACAAAAGCATTTTGATGAGAAATAAAATAGCGGCGACGACGATAAACTCTCTGTCCAATGTGGCCAATATGCCCTCGCTGGTCGCTTCCGAAAAGTCGAACTCAAGAATGGTGAAAAAGAAAACGCTAGTCGGCGAGATCTCCTTGAAGCTCGCCAACCGGCTGAAAGCAAAAAGCAATGCTAAATATAAAATGAAAGGATAAACGACAAACCCTATCAGTCCCCAAGTCACCAAGCCCTCCATCGGAAGACCAAAATTCAGAAAAGTAATGATTCCCGGCGATCCCATGCCGTTTTGCCAAGAAAGCCAGTCGCCCATGCTGAAGGCCACATTGGTTTTGTCGAAACCGAGAAAGCCCGGAAGATTGCGGGACAAAGATTGATTTACCGCCTCCATTCCTAGCGGCTCACGGGTTTTAGCCCCATTGGCGATCGCATCGAGTAGGACGATGAAGGACAGCCGATTTAGAACGCCTGAGCGATCTCCGTAATAGTCAAAATCCTGGACCTTGAATTGATCGTTAGCCGACAAAGCGGCCGCAGTTTCGCGGATAAGCGCAAAATAATGCGGATCGGTCGCGGCTCGAATGACCGTGTCCTTGACCACGCCCACGAATTGAGACTTGGGCACCCCTTCCCTTTGCAACCTGAGATACATGGTGATGGGCGTCAGGACAGATATAAAAAAAGCGAGAACGGCGACGCCGGCTATCATGTGGCGCAATCGCAGCATTTTGTAACTGAAAGCAATCGTAAAAATCACGATCGTGCTATGAAGGATAAGCCCTCGCGCGTTGAGGGCGAGGGCCGCGACGAGCGCGAAGACCAGCATAAACACCACGACGGGGCTGAGAAAGCTGCGCCCCCCGGATTTATAAACCGCGTAGAACACCTCGGCGCCGATCGCAAGCAAAATCAATTCGCTGACTGACGCTGCAATCACAAATACTGAACCCGCGCTGCCTCCTCCGTCGCCGGACGTTTTAGAGCCAACGATCACAAATGCTACTGCGCCAGCGCAAAAACAAAACACTGACAGCTTGCGTAAACTCCGCAAATTGGCTGGGAAGGGAAAAGCAGCGCCGCCGGGATCAAGCGCTCGCGCGAGCAGAAGCGTCACAGTCACAACGACCATAAGAATAACGTCCAGACCGAACGCCGTGTATGCATCGTAAAGATTCAACTCGAGGGTCTGGCCATAAAGCGTCTTTGCAATCAAGGCTACGCCTGTATAGCGCATGCTGATGGCTAGTCCCAACATGGCGTAAAGATCGCGCCCGTAAAGGTGCATTGGCAACAGTGGCGTCGCAACGGCGATCGCGCACATGGCCACAATCCATGGATCGGAGCCAAGCGCCAATTGAATGACCCCGAACACGCTGATGAACGCCAGCGGAATGGTTATCGGCACGCGCGTGGATTGCAGGTCGATAAACTGAGGACCCATGGGTCAAAACCCTTTGTCGTGCGACGGCGCCGGTCTCGACCGACGTCGCGCCTGGCGATATTTGAGGCGAACCCATTTATCCGAGATGAAGGAAATCATGATGCGCCGCATGCGAGAAAGCTCCCCTTGGAGAGGTTCGCGAATGGTAACGTTTGGGATCGGCGCATGAGCGGACGCAGTCTGACGCGAACCCAAGCCGATCCGGGCGGAATATCTGAATATCGTGAAATAACGCTGAGCGCTAGCCACCTAACTCGCGGACGCAGGATTGAAGCGGATCAGGCTGCCCCAGACCTGGCAAGTCAGGCCGCTGGGGCGGCGAGCAATTGCCAAGCCATTGAACGCGCGCCAATATCTCGCTGGCGCCGAATGCGGCTTGCGGACGGCCGCCAAAGACCGGCCGCCTAGCAGGACGTCCATTGGCTTTGCATTGACGTTTCATGCGGCGGTTCTGATCAGGATATTCATCAAGCTATCCTTTTCGCCAATCCCGGCATTGATGACGCATTCTTGTCGAAGGAATCAACGGACGCGCCATGGCGCCCGTTCTACATGACGGCGCGGCGACGACGAAAGCGGCTCATCGCGGGCATGACATGCTTCACAACAGCCTTGCCACGAGGCATGTCGCTTCGCGCGAGCTGACAGCGCCGAGTCAAGGCCGGCGGCGTGAGCGTTCATCACAGCTTTCCATGTCGTCGATGATCAACCACGATGTCATTTCTCGGACGTAGGCCGAATTCGACCGCCGCCTTCCGGGTCCAGGCGCCCACAATCGTTCGTCAAAATATGCAATGGCCGCCTGGGCAAGGCCTCAGCCAATCGATGCAGAGCTCCCGTTGACGCACGCGTTTAAGCCCGGTAGTTTGCGCCGCGTTCGTTCCTACATGCGGAAGTTGAAAATGGGCCTTATGATGCGGAGCTTCGCGAAACTCTGCGCCATGATCCTTCCGGCGCTTGTGGCCTGCCCGGCGAGCTCGCGGGCGGATAATTTGCTGACCTACCCCGCCCTCGTCGACTGGCTGACCGACTTCGAACGCCTGGCGTTGCTGCCGGCGAAAGGCGAACGCACTGGGTTGGCGTCAAGCTACGACCGGGCCAGCAAATATGATGCGGACCAAGATCGCTACATCAATTGGGGCGCCAATGCGGATGGCGTCGGCGTAATCCGACATGAGGATAGCGGCGACGTGTTGGCGGATTTGAAGGGGCCGGGCGCTTTGGTTCGCATATGGTCAGCCACCGCGGCGGCGGGCCATCTGAAGTTCTTCTTCGATGGGGCCGAGACGCCAATCATCGACGCGCCTTTCGCCCGCCTTTTCGATCACGGCCTCGCCCCCTTTTACTTTCCCGCGCTCGTCTATATAGCGGGCGCAGGCGTCCCCGGGCCGAACAATTACGTTCCAATCCCATTTAAGCGTTCGCTGAAAATCGTGGCCGACCCCGGCTGGGGAAATTACTACCAATTCACTTATGTCCAATTTCCCCAGTTCGACGTCGCATCGTTTACGCTGCCGCTGTCCGCCAAGGATCTTGCGGCGCTTGGACGCGCGAATGAAACGCTGGGCGGCGCTGACGCAGGCGATGGTTTGGAGCCGCGAGCCCAGCCCTCCGCCAGGCCGACAAAAATCGATGTCGCGGTCAAGCCGGGAGAAACCAGGAGCCTCTTCGAGCTTGTCGGGCCCGCCGCGATCAGCAATCTTCGGATCAAGCTTCAGCTCCCCTCGGACGTCGAGGCGCAGCGACGAATGTTGCGCGAATTGGCTCTTCGGGTGACCTGGGATGATGACGCCGCGCCCGCGATCTGGTCCCCTCTAGGGGATTTTTTCGGCTTCTTCGGCGGCGCTCAAAAGTTCACAGCCTATCCCGTCGGGGTTGAGCGCGACGGCGCCTTCTACAGCCGTTGGTTCATGCCCTTCGCGCGCCGCGCCAAGATAGAGATCGTCAACGACGGCGGCGAAGCCGTCCCGGTTGAATGTGAGCTTGTCAGTACAACCCTCCGATTTCCGATCAGCGCCTATGGGCAATTCCACGCCAAATGGCATCGCGACGCGTTTCTTCCCGATCGCGCCGATCGCCAGCCTGATTGGACCCTTCTGACGACGAAAGGACGCGGACGTTTCGTCGGAACGCATCTTCACGTCTGGAACCCGAAAGGCTCCTGGTGGGGCGAAGGCGACGAAAAGCTCTTTGTTGACGGAGAGAAGTTTCCCTCCGAGTTCGGCACAGGTTCGGAAGACTATTTCGGATATGCGTGGTCGTCGGCGGGCCTGTTCTCGAGACCCTATCACAATCAGATCCTGAACGAAAAAAACGCCGGGCATATCGTCGTCAACCGATGGCATTTCGCCGACAGCGTGCCCTTTCAAACATCGTTTGAAGGCGCCATGGAGAAGTATTTTCCCAATGATCGCCCCACGCTCTACGCGGCTGTGGCCTATTGGTATTTGTCGGCCGACGGAGAAGATCCCTACAAGCCGGTTCCGCTTGCGGAGCGTTTGGGCTATTGGGCGAATTGATTGCGCCGACCATCGACGCAGCTGTTTGATGGGCCGCTTTAAATCTTCAACCGCTTGAAAATCGCTTCCGGAATGGATTTGATGACCGTCATGACGATGCGCCAGATCGGCTTAACATAGATGATTTCGCGCGGCCGCACGGTCGCGGCGCGATAGATGGCTTCGCCGACTTCTTCCGGCTCGGCGGTCAGAGGGCCAGGCAATTTCATGCCCTTGGTCATGCGGGTGCGGACAAAGCCCGGCTTCACCGTCACGATTCGGATCTTCGTTTTCCCGAAGCGATTGCGAAGGCCAGAGAAAGGCGGTCAAGCCGGCCTTGCCCGCGCCATAGACGTAATTGGTCGCGCGGCCGCGCTCGCCGGCGACGGAGCTCACGCCGACGATCGTCCCCTCGCCGCGCGTCGCGAAGCGCTCGGCGAAAAGGCCGAGAAGCAAGGCCGGGCCTTCGAAATTCGAGCGGATGACTTCGCTTGCATGCGCGAGATCCTTTTCGGCGCGCGCTAGATCGCCCAAAAGCCCGATGACGCAAACGATGGCGTCGGGAAGGACCGGCAGTCCGTCGACGAATTTCTCCAAACCGCCAATGTCAAGAATGTCCAGCGCGAAGGTCAATACCTCGACGCCGGCCCGCGCGCCAATATCGTCGGCCTCCCGGCGCAAAACCGCAAGATCGCGGCCGGCGAGAAAGACGCGCCAGCCCGCCGCGGCGAAACGTTGCGCGCTCGCCCGGCCTATGTCCGAGGAGCCGCCGAGGACGAGGAGCGTTTTGCCATTTTCCATGAAAGACACCCAATCAAATTCCGAGTCGTTCAGACAGTCTCGACGCCACGCGGCCTTCCGCGCCAATGCTCCGCCTCACGTCGCGAAAGCGCTGAAGGCCGGGATAGCCCGCCTCGAAAACCGCGCGCGACTGGCGCGCGTCCTTGGCGAGATAGAGCCGGCCGGAGGCCTTGGCGACCAGAAGGTCGATTTCATCGAGAAAATCGAAAACGCCCCGGTCGATCGCAAGATCGAGCGCCAGCGTGAAGCCCGGGCGCGGAAAGGACAAGAGCCCCTGTGAGGCTGGCCCGAGCTTCTTCAGGACGGCGAGGAAGGAGGCGTTGCCGCGCTTGGCGACGCGATCGAGAATTTCGCCGATCACATCCTCCGCCCGTTCAGCCGGCACGACGCTTTGATGCTGCAGGAAGCCGCGCCGGCCATAGATCCGGTTCCAATGCAACACGCCGTCGAGGGGGAAGAAGAAAGACTGGATCCCATTGAGGAAAGGCGCTCCAGCGGCGGCCGCGCCTTTGCGAAAATAGAGCTCGTTGAACGCGGCGACGCTCCAGCGATTGAGCGTGAAGCTCGGCAAATCGACCGGCACCGACAAGCGCGACGCGCGGCTTTGCGGCATGAGCGGCGCGCCTTGCGCAAGAGCCTCGACCTCGGACCTCGACGCATGAGCGCCGAGATAGATCAAGGAACGGCCGAGTTTTGCGCCTTGCGAGACGCAGTCGATCCAGGCGGCCGAATAGGGCGCCGCCTCATGCCGCGACAAAGCGGCGAGCGCCGCCGCCAGATCCGCGGCGACGACGGTTTCCTGCTTGATCCAGCCGGTCTCCACGCGCAGAGGGCTGAACGTCGCCTGTAGAATTGTTCCCGTGAGGCCCATGCCGCCAATCGTGGCCGCGAACAAGTCCGGGCGCTCGCGCGGCGAGCAGGTCACGGTCTCGCCGCTGGGCAGGGCGAGCGAAAGCGATTCGACATGCGCGCCGAAACCGCCGGCGCCATGATGGTTCTTGCCATGCACATCCGCGGCGATCATGCCGCCGACCGTCACGAATTGCGTGCCTGGAACAACCGGCGGAAAAAA
>CAWESJ010000019.1:0-8922 GCA_963811015.1 uncultured Alphaproteobacteria bacterium
TCCGGCCAAGGCATCTTGACGGCTTCAGGCCAGACAAGTTGCGTCTTGCCGCCGGCATATGTTTCGCCGAAAGTGACCCGAACCTCGACGTCGGCGCTCAGGCTCTTGGCCCGCGATGTAGCTGGAGCCGGGGGGGCCAACGCCAAGGGCATAGAGGCTTTCGCCGGAGCGGCGGCCGGCGTCTCGACCTTGGGCGCAGGGGCCTTCGGCAGAGCGGCCGGCGGCATCTCGACTTTCGTTAGGGCCGGACCGCGCGGCGGCTGCGGTCTGTCGCCGCGCGGCGACCGCTCAAGTTGCGATCCGAGAATGTCGCCAAGATCGCCGAGGCGCTTGCGGTTTTCGGCGTTTTCCGGTATAGGTTGCAACGTCATTAGTGCTGAGCTTTCTGGAATGTCGGCCCCGATCTCGTCAGTCGGGGCCGTTTCATTTTGTGGATGCTCTGGACGGTTTGAGCCGCCGCTATTTTTTGCGGGCCGCGCGCTTTTCGGCGATGCGAACGCGAGCCGCTTCTTCGTGCTTGATCTGCTTTAGCGCCGCCGGCATGGCGGCGTAGTCGCCGATCCAAGCCGCGCCAAAGACGCGCTTAGCAAGCTCGTCACGGCAGTCTTCAGGAAGCGAGCCTGTGTAGCCAAAAGGCACGCGGAACCAGCCTGCGGCATTCCTCTGCATAGCCCAATAGGCGTTGAGATCGCTCGACGAGAAGGGGAAGGGTCCTTCGCGCTCGAATGCGCGTCGAATGCGGAAGGTGCAACTCGGGTTCGCCATGAACCAATCGCGGTCTTCTGTCTCGCCGCTGCCATCGATTTGAGGGATTGTCATCGCGCGCCCCTTGATGTTGCGCGGTGCAGCGCGCCGGCGAGCTCGGTTTCAACGTCTTCGATGATCCTGCATTTGCACAGCACGCCGATCGGGCTGGTCTGGCGCCCCTCGTCGACGGATAGCAGCTCTCCGAAGTAGGCCGCCGCATCGCGCAGGCCGTCGGTGACAGACACTCCGAAGCGCGCGGCGATAACCGTCGCCCGGTTGCGATCGCTGGCCCTGGCGGGCGCGTCTGCAGCCGCCAAAAGGAATGCGAAAGACCGGAGTGTGGCAGCGCCGCCGGCGCGCCGAAAGGCGGCAGGTGCGTTGGACGTGTGCAGCCTGTTGATGACTTCGGCCAAAAGCCGCTGGCGCCACGGCTCGGCGGCGCTCATTCCACCGCATCGCCGGCGAGCCACGCGCGAAGATCACCGGCGCGGTAGCGCGGCCAGCCTTCGATGCGCGTGACTTTTGGACCTTTGATCTGTCCCGCCAGGTCCCAATTCTTGAGGGTGACGATCGAAAACCCGCAAATCCTCGACGCCTGCTCGCGGGTGAACAGCATCGACGCCGGGGCGGTGTCGATGTTCGGAAGCGGCTTCTTCGGGTGAATGCGCTGCTTTAAGCGCGATTGCGCTTCAACTGCATTGGCTAAATTTGGCATGGGGCGCTCCAAATCGATCCAGCGTGATCAAACGGAGCCGCGTCAAGAAATAATCTCGAAGGTTAGCGTTTCAGCATGGCTAAAATACCTTTGCGGCTCACCAGCAAACAGGCCGTGTACAGCTGCAATAGTCAAATGATGTCACATGTAGTTAGCGCGTATCCTAAGTTAGATACAATGTATTACATGAGCAGTCACTAAAGTTAGGTGTTAAGCTGTTGTGATGCTTGCTCTCGAAAGAGCTTATTCGCTTAAGCGTCAATGCGCGGCGGCCTCGTTGTCTACGCGGGCGCTCTGTGAGTTATCACGAAAATGTGATCCGCCCAAAGCTCGAATGCCTTGCGCAAAGTCTCGCGCGCGGCATCGCGATTATAGCGAGCCTCCAGATCGGCTCGCGCATGGCCGAGCGCCAACTCGGCCGTTTCGGTATCAACGCCGAGACGCGCGAGACCGGTTCTGAACGATCGCCTTAAATCGTGAAGCCCGAACTCGACGCCCGCTTCCGTCGTCAACTTGGATAAGAGCTGCGTCCAGCCGCTCATCGGCTTGCCGGCGGCTGCGCTGGGGAAGACGAGATCGACAGCGCGCGCGTCGATGGCGCAGGCGTCCAGCACGTCGGCGAGAGCCGGCGCGATCGGGACCGCGTGGCCACGCCCTTGTTTCGTGAACACGGCCGGTAGGTTGATGACGCCCGCCTCTCGATCGACCATCGCCCAAGTCAGCCCGGCCCCTTCGCCGCGCCGGCAACCTGTCAAGATCAAAAAGCGAATGAGCCGGCCGAATGCGGTGCTGAGCGCCGCGGCGCGCCAGACCTTTGCGAGTTCATCATCGGATAGCGCGCGGCCGTGCTCCGCCTGCGCAATGCGATCCGCTCGCGTCGCCCGCTCCTTGCGGAGCCCAAGCAGCGGATGGACGTCGACCGCCTTGGTCTTGATCGCCCATGAAAAGAACGCGCGGGCTCGCGATCGAAAGTCTTCCGCTGCGCCGGCCTTCCCAGCCCGCTGGAGTGCCTCGACGATCGTCCAAAGCTCGGCGCCAGTCACGTCCTTTGCGTCGTGCGCGAGGAATGGCTTCAAGCGCGCCCTGAGGCCGCCGATGACGGTCTTGCGGTTGACATAGCCTCGGCGCTCGAGGTCTTCGTCGTAGCGGTCCAGAAGCGCGCCGATGCTGGACGTTTCCTTACGCTTCAACTCCGCTCTGTCGGCGGCCGGGTCCTCCCCGGCAGCGATGCGCCCAACCATCACGCGGGCCAGCGCTCTTGCGTCCGCAGTCTTCATACTCGGAAAGGTGCTGAGCCGAACCTTCTTCGTGTTGACGTTGCGCCCTGAGCCAACCGGCCGATAGGCCATGATCCAAGTCTTAGAGGCCGCCCGGACCCGCAGTCCAAAGCCTGTGACTTCGGTATCCCAAAAGATTGTTTCTTGCTGGCCGGGCGCGAGAATGAGGCGCGCCGCCGCCGCGTCCGTGAGCTTCAGCTTTGGCATCGTGCTGCCCTGCATCCAATCTCGCGGGGTAGCAGGTCAAAACCGTGCGACCCTGTCGACTCGGGTAGCAATTAGGCATCGCTACGCAATATCCGCGAAAAACCGAGCCTATCCAACAGAAGCCGTAATATCAAATAAATTCAACGAAATCGAACCAGCGCAATATCCGCGCCAATTGTCAATAAGCCAAAGCTATACGGCGCTCCAGGTCTTTGGTAAGGGAGAGGTCGAGAGTTCAATCCTCTCTCGCAGCACCAGCGCGATCACAAAACCAGGCATTTGACGAAAAATAGCTGAGCCGCGAAACAGGCCTTCGCGTCACTATGGCGGCGTCAAAAATATTCAGGCGCCAGGCAGGGCGCGGGCCTATGCGCGACGCCGCGTCGTTCGCGCGCTGGGGCCTCCTGATCGGACAGGCTTATCCGAGCGAATGAGGCGCGCGCAAATTCAAAAATGAGTTTCAATATGATGAGTTTTCAATAATGAGTCGGAGCGTCTTCGCTCAACGCGCGGCCTCGGTCGATCGAAACCGGTCCAGGCGACCTTCCTTCAGCGCGCAATCGGCCAGCGAGAAATAAGCCCTCGCAGTCCCTTTTGGTACGCGCGCAACGCAAATGCGCCGGACCGCCTCGGACAAGGAGGCCCAGCCAGAACTCTATCTTCGATCGCGCCGCTTGCTCGCGGGCGATGCATTCGCCGGCCGCTTCCTTCGAAGCGAAAGCGGCGGCGCAGTTGCGCGCGACATCGAACGCCGGCGGGCTCTCCAGCCCGCGCGCGCTCGGTCCTATGGCCCCGGTCACGTCGCATGGCGTCAGGCTCGCCGCGGCGCAGAGGGCGGGCGCCGCGACCGAAAGGACAATCGCAGCGCTGAATAAAAGCTTCATGGTGCAGCCTTCGCTTTAGCTTTGATGGCCGGTTCTTCGCCGCGAACGGCAGGGCGCTTCAAGCCGCGCCATGCGATCGAACGGCGGCCTCCCGTCGTCCGACGACGACCGGCGAACGATGTTCGGCGCGGAATGCAAGTGCTAGTCGGCAAAGCTCGCCTGTGGCTGGACCCCGGCAAGCGCGCCTAAATTATAGGCTGCTGCTTAGCCTCAACGAGGCTCAAAGGTCGAGCCCCGGGCGAGGCCGGTTCATCAACTTATCCACAGGAACATTTGACTTACATCAATTTGTTCGATATTTGTTCCTTATTAATTCCTATTGTGTTCTCACAATCAATGACGATTTTACATCTGGAAAGCGACGAAATGGCGCAATCGGCGGACCTTGATCGAGGCAAATCGGCCACACTGCGGCAAGCCGCGTCGGCGAGAAAGCAAGGGCGGGGCGCGCGGCGTCTCGCCACCGTCGGACATGAGGAAGACGCCGCCGGCGGCGGCGGCCCGCCTGCCCCGTCTGCGGCGCGGCGTGGCCGGGCGGCTTTGTCGAACGCGAGCGGCCGTTTCGAAGCCGAGAGGCGTTTTCGAGAAGAGGACGGCTGGGGCGCGGCCAAGGAGGAGGCGCCGCCGCCCACCCACGTGACCGAGGAGCGCGCGAGGACGATCATCACCCGCAACAATTCGCCCGACATCGCCTTCGATCGCTCGATCAATCCCTATCGCGGCTGCGAGCATGGCTGCATCTATTGCTTCGCGCGGCCGACCCATGCCTATCTCGGCCTGTCGCCCGGCCTCGATTTCGAAACGCGGCTGTTCGCCAAGCCGGACGCCGCCGAGCTGCTCGAGCGCGAACTATCCGCGCCAGGACTACAAGCCGAGGACGATCGCGATCGGAACCAACACCGACCCCTATCAGCCGATCGAACGCGAGCAGCAGATCATGCGGCGCGTGCTCGGCGTTCTGTCTCGGGCAAACCATCCGGTCGGCATCGTCACCAAATCGGCGCTGGTTCTGCGCGACCTCGATCATTCTCGCGCCGATGGCCGAAAAGGCCTCGTGAAAGTGGCGCTTTCGGTCACGACGCTCGACGCCGGGCTGGCCCGCAACATGGAGCCGCGGCCGCGACGCCGAACGGCGGCTCGAGACGATCGAGGCGCTGGCCGAGGCGGGCGTGCCGACCGCGGTCATGGTGGCGCCGGTCATCCCGGCGCTCAACGATGCCGAGATCGAGACCATTCTCGACCCGCGCCAGGCGCTCGGCGCGCGCGAGGCAGGCTATATGCATGCTGCGCCTGCCGCTCGAATTGCGCGATCTGTTCAGCGAATGGCTGCTCGCCCATTATCCGGGCAAGTTGCGGCACGTTCTGTCGCTGGTGCGCTCGGCGCGCGACGGCAAGCTCTATGATTCGAATTTCGGCGAACGCATGACCGGGTCTGGCCCCTATGCTTGGATGATCGGGCGTCGGTTCGAGGCGGCGGCGGCGAAGATTGGGCTCGGCGGACGCCGCCTTGCGCTGCGCTGCGACCTGTTCGTCCCCCCGGCGCGGCATGGCGGGCAATTGCAATTGTTATAGCAAAATTGTCGCGTTCGTCAGATCGAAAAACTCGGGCTGCTTCTTTAGACGGACATGCTCAGCCTGGTTGACGGCGTTTTCGCCGCCTCGGCCACCTTTTGCGGGCCGGACTTTTATCCTTGGCGCGGATCGCCTAAATTTGCGGTCATGACGCGCGTTCAAAAGCATGGCTCGACCCACTCGCAGGCGCCGATCGACGACGAGCCGGCGGCGGCGCCCGGCGATCCATCCGGGGCGGAGCCCGACGAAGACGGCGCAATCTTCGCCGATCTGGAGCTGGCGGTTGACGACGACGCGGCCCCGGCCTCGGTTCGCCGCGGCGCATCGGTCATCCGCCGTTTTTGGCGGCACGCGCCGAGCGGACCCGGCGTCTACCGGATGATCGCCGCCGACGGCGAGGTCCTTTACGTCGGCAAGGCGAAAAGCGTTCGCAAACGGATCGCAAGCTATGTCCGGGCGCTCGGCCACAGCAACCGCATCGCCAGGATGATCGGGCTCACCGCCTCCATGGTCTTCGTCTCGACCGAGACCGAGACCGAGGCCCTGCTGCTCGAGACCAATTACATCAAGCAGATGAAGCCGCGCTTCAACGTCTTGATGCGCGACGATAAATCCTTTCCCTATATTCTGCTGACCGGCGATCACGCGGCGCCGCAAATCACCAAGCACCGCGGCGCCCGAAGCCGCAAAGGCGATTATTTCGGCCCTTTCGCGAGCGTCTGGGCCGTCAACCGCACCTTGAACGCCTTGCAGCGCGCCTTTCTGCTGCGCTCCTGCTCCGACAGCTATTACGCGAACCGCACGCGGCCCTGCCTGCTTTATCAAATCAAGCGCTGCTCCGCTCCCTGCACCGGCGAAATCAGCCCCTCCGACTACGCCATGCTCGTGCGCGAGGCGCGCGATTTCCTTTCGGGCAAGAGCCGCGCCGTCCGCGATCTCCTTGCGGCGGAGATGGCCGAGTCCGCCGATCTGATGGAGTTCGAGCGCGCGGCGCGGCTGCGCGACCGAATCGCGGCCCTGTCCGCCATCCAAGGCGCCCAGGGCGTCAATCCAAGAACCGTCGAGGAGGCGGATGTTTTCGCCATCGTCGAGCAGGCCGGCCAGTTTTGCGTCGAGGTCTTCTTCTTCCGCACCTACCAGAACTGGGGCAATCGCGCCTATTTCCCGCGCGCCGACAGAAGCTTGTCGCCTGCCGAAGTGCTCGACTCGTTTCTCGCCCAGTTCTACGCCGACAAACCGCCGCCGCGGCTGATCCTGCTTTCGGATCAGATTGAGAACGGCCCAGTGCTCGAACAGGCGCTGTCCGAAAGATCAGGCCGCAAAATCGAGATCGCGGCGCCGCAAAGAGGCGAAAAGAAAGAGCTCGTCGAGCAGGCCCAGCAAAACGCGCGCGAGGCTCTCAGCCGCAAATTGTCCGAAACCGCGTCGCAGGAAAAGCTCCTGGCCGCGCTCGCCGACGCTTTCGACCTGCCGGGCAAGCCGCGCCGGATCGAGGTCTATGACAATTCCCATATCATGGGCGCTAACGCCGTCGGGGCGATGATCGTCGCCGGCGCGGGCGGCTTCATGAAAGCGCATTATCGGACGTTCAATATCAAAGGCGACGATCTCGCCCCCGGCGACGATTACGGGATGATGCGCGAAGTGCTGAAGCGACGCTTTTCGCGGCTCGTGAAGGAGGAGGCCGCCGCATCCGCCGGCGCCCAGGAGCCGGCCTCCGATTTGCCGCCGCCGCCAAATGACCCGGATTTGCCCGAGCGCTACGACGCCGAAGGGCAAGACGATTTTCCGCAAGACGCCTTTCCGAGAAAGCCCGACCTGATCCTGATCGACGGCGGCCAGGGGCAGTTCGACGCGGCCCAGGCCGCGCTGGCGGAGCTCGGCGTCGCCGATGTGGCGATCGCGGGGATCGCCAAAGGGGTCGATCGCAACGCCGGACGCGAGACGTTTTTCATCGCCGGGAAGGAGCCTTTCAGGCTTTCCCCGCGCGACCCGGCGCTCTATTTCGTGCAGCGGCTGCGCGACGAGGCGCATCGTTTCGCGATCGGAACGCATCGCGCGCGGCGCAAGAAGGACTTCACCAAGAGTCCGCTCGATGAAATCGCCGGCGTCGGGCCGGCGCGCAAGCGCGCCCTGCTGCACGCATTCGGCACGGCCAAGGCGATTTCCAGCGCCGCCCTGTCCGATCTGGAGAAAGTCCCAGGCGTCAATGCGGCGACGGCTCAGATCGTCTATGATTTTTTTCACGAGCGTGGCAGATAAGAGATAACTGACTCGTTTTAAGCGCGCTGCGGTCTTTTTGGCGTAAGACATGCTCCAACAGTTTGAATTTGAGCGCATCCCGGTCGGATGAACCCCTCTGACCGGGAAACGCTCTAAGGAAATCCGGCCGCGATTGACGCGGCTTCAGAAAGAATGGTCCCCCGAGCCATGGCGGTCACAACGATTTCGAGTGGTCCAAGCCGGGCCTGGAGCGTGCCGAACCTCCTGACCTACGGCCGGGTGGCGGCGGTTCCGGTCGTGGTCGGCTGCCTTTTTTGGTCCGAGATCGGATGGATGCGCTGGGTCGCGCTCGGCGTTTTCGTCGCCGCGGGGATCACCGATTTTCTCGACGGCTATCTCGCCCGCGCCCTGTCGCAGCAATCCGCCCTCGGCCAGATGCTCGACCCGATCGCCGACAAGCTTCTCGTCGCCGCCGTTCTCATGATGCTCGTCGCCGACCATACGATCGTCAGCTATTCTCTTTCGGCGGCGATCATCATCTTATGCAGGGAAATCCTGGTTTCGGGCCTGCGGGAATTTCTGGCCGATCTCAAAGTCTCGATTCCCGTGAGCCGGATCGCCAAATGGAAGACGACGCTGCAGCTCGTGGCCCTCGGGTTTCTCATCGCCGGCCCTTCGGGCGATGAATTGCTTCCGGGCACGACGCTCATCGGCCTGACCCTTTTTTGGGTCTCGGCCCTGCTCACGCTCTATACGGGGTGGGATTATCTGAAAGCCGGGTTGAAACAAATGGCCGCCGAGTGACGCTGGAGCATGGCGTCGACATCGGCCGCGAGCAGGAAACCATGAAAGCGCTTTATTTCGCCTGGGTGCGCGAGCGCATCGGCAAGACCGAGGAGGAGATTTCGCCTCCCGAGCGTATTTTGACCGTCGCCGAGCTCATGGCCTGGCTTCGCGATCAGGGCGAAGGCTACGCCGCCGCTTTCGAGAACATGACGACAATCAGGGCCGCGATCGATCACGCTCACGTCAAGCACGACGCCGCGATCGCGAAGGCCCGCGAAATCGCATTTTTTCCGCCCATGACGGGGGATAAGGGCGTGGCCGCTGATCCGATCGTGCGCGTCCAGAAGGAAAGCTTCAACGCCGCCGAGGAATCCGTGGCGCTGACAAGGGGCCGCACCGACATTGGCGCGGTGGTGACTTTCGCCGGGCTCTGCCGCGACGAAGGCGGCGCGCTCGCCGCGCTCGAGATAGAACATTATCCCGGCATGGCGGAGGCGGAGATCAAAAGGGT